>NZ_NPJC01000018.1:0-3299 GCF_002251405.1 Prevotella sp. P4-98
AAAAAAGCACCTTGCTTCATTGCTGAAACAAGGTGCTTTGTAAAAGATGGCGGCCTCCTACTCTCCCGCATTGCATTGCAGTACCATCGGCGCAAGTGGGCTTAACTTCTCTGTTCGGAATGGGAAGAGGTGGAACCCCACCGCAATAGCCACCTGATAATTCTCTCAGCCGTATCACATACAGCCGGTATAGGTTGACAATCGCACACAAGCAAACTGTATCACAGATACAGAACCAACATCTGAAAGTATCGCCTCAGACAAAAGTTTTCGGGCAATTAGTAGTGCTCGGCTTTGACATCGCTGTCTTTACACCTGCACCCTATCAACGTCGTAGTCTTCGACGACCCTCAATGGAGTCCTCATCTTGAGGCCGGCTTCGCACTTAGATGCTTTCAGCGCTTATCCGAACCCGACGCGGATACCCGGCGGTGCACCTGGCGGCACAACCGGTAAACCGGAGGTCGGTCAACCACGGTCCTCTCGTACTAGTGGCCGGTCCCCTCAAGACTCCTGCGCCCACGATAGATAGAGACCGAACTGTCTCACGACGTTCTGAACCCAGCTCGCGTGCCACTTTAATGGGCGAACAGCCCAACCCTTGGGACCTTCTCCAGCCCCAGGATGTGACGAGCCGACATCGAGGTGCCAAACCACCCCGTCGATATGAGCTCTTGGGGGGGATCAGCCTGTTATCCCCGGAGTACCTTTTATCCTTTGAGCGACGGACCTTCCATACGGATCCGCCGGATCACTATGCCCCAGTTTCCTGCCTGCTCGGCATGTCTGCCTCCCAGTCAAGCGCCCTTATGCCATTGCACTCTATAAGGCCGGTTACCAATCGGCCCGAGGGCACCTTTGGAAGCCTCCGTTACGCTTTTGGAGGCGACCACCCCAGTCAAACTACCCACCAAGCAGTGTCCGCGCTAAGCGCGTTAGACCTCAGGCAGCAGAAGGGCCGTATTTCAAGGATGGCTCCACACACGCTGGCGCGCATGATTCAATGCCTCCGGCCTATCCTACACATCCGATGACCAAGGTCAATGCTAAGCTGTAGTAAAGGTTCACGGGGTCTTTTCGTCCCATCGCGGGTAATCGGCATCTTCACCGATACTACAATTTCACTGAGCTCACGGTTGAGACAGCGTCCGGATCATTACACCATTCGTGCAGGTCGGAACTTACCCGACAAGGAATTTCGCTACCTTAGGACCGTTATAGTTACGGCCGCCGTTTACCGGGGCTTCAATTCAATGCTTCCCTTGCGGTGACATCTCCTCTTAACCTTCCGGCACCGGGCAGGTGTCAGGCTGTATACCTCATCTTGCGAGTTTGCACAGCCCTGTGTTTTTGCTAAACAGTTGCCTGGACCTATTCTCTGCGCCTCCATTGCTGGAGGACCCCTTATCCCGAAGTTACGGGGTCAGTTTGCCTAGTTCCTTAACCGTGAATCTCTCAACGCCTTAGTATGTTCTACCCGACTACCTGTGTCGGTTTGCGGTACGGGTTCCCTATGGATTAAGTTTAGCGGATTTTCTCGGCAGTATGATTACCTGCGCTGTCGGCGCTCTCCGGAGAGAGTGCCGTACTGTCGGAGTTCAGCTCGGGAGGTGGATTTGCCTGCCTCCCTCAATGCCTACATCCTTTAACGGGGAATTCCGTTTCCCCGCGGCAGTGTCACGACTGCGTCTCCACGTCACTCCATAAGGAAGTCACGGAATATTGACCGTGTCAGCCATCGCCTTCGCCGTTCGGCTTAGACTTAGGACCCGACTTACCCCGGGATGATTAACATTGCCCGGGAAACCTTAGTCGTACGGCGGGGGTGGATCTCACACCCCTAATCGTTACTTATACCTACATTTGCTTTTCCTGAAGCTCCAGGGAAAGTCGTCCTTTCCCATTCAACGCCGCAGGAATGCTCCCCTACCGATACTTTTATCATTACTATCCCGCGACTTCGGTGCCTGTCTTATACCCGATTATTATCCATGCACGGTCTCTCGACTAGTGAGCTGTTACGCACTCTTTGAATGAATGGCTGCTTCCAAGCCAACATCCTAGCTGTCACGGAGACCACACTTCGTTAGACTAACTCAGACAGAACTTGGGGACCTTAGACGGCGGTCTGGATTCTTCTCCTCTCGGGGACGGACCTTAGCACCCGCCCCCTTACTGCCACACTGCGGTGTATGAGCATTCGGAGTTCGTCAGGTCGCGATAGGCGGTGAAGCCCTCTTGACCTATCGGTCGCTCTACCTCTCATACAGATCATGTGACGCGGCACCTAAATGCCTTTCGGGGAGTACGAGCTATCTCCGAGTTTGATTGGCCTTTCACTCCTACACACACCTCATCCGGAAGCTTTTCAACGCTTATCGGTGCGGACCTCCATCCCGTGTTACCGGGACTTCATCCTGGACATGTGTAGATCACTCGGTTTCGCGTCTACCTCCACAGACTATACGGCCTGTTCAGCCTCGCTTTCACTGCGGCTCGGGAAGTCCTCTTCCTTAACCTCGCCTGTGACGGTAACTCGTAGGTTCATTATGCAAAAGGCACGCCGTCACTGCTTATAGCAGCTCCGACCGCTTGTAGGCGCATGGTTTCAGGTACTCTTTCACTCCCCTTATAGGGGTACTTTTCACCTTTCCCTCACGGTACTGGTACGCTATCGGTCTCACGGGAGTATTTAGCCTTGCCGGATGGGCCCGGCGGATTCGCGCAGGATTACACGTGTCCCGCGTTACTCAGGATACCGCTAGGTCTCGCAGTAGTTTCGAATACAGGATTATCACCTTCTATGATGTAACTTTCCAGATACTTCTTCTCACATTGCAAGTACCACGGCGCGGTCCTACAACCCCTGCCATGCGTTGCCACAAAGCAGGTTTGGGCTCTTCCCCGGTCGCTCGCCACTACTGGGGGAATCATTGTTATTTTCTCTTCCTCGAGGTACTAAGATGTTTCAGTTCCCTCGGTTAGCCTCCCTGCCTACGCAGGGATAACAGGCCTTCAGCCTGATGGGTTGTCCCATTCGGAAATCCGCGGATCAAGGGATATTTGCTCCTACCCGCAGCTTATCGCAGCTTATCACGTCCTTCATCGCCTCCGTGAGCCAAGGCATCCACCATGCGCCCTGACTTACTTTCGCCTTGACTTAAGCATACTTTCCTATAACTATAGGCGGCCGTATGCATAAGTGCTCATACTTTCAGCTGTTGATTTCTGATTTATTATCTAATCTACAGTCTTGCTTGTGTCAATATGTCAAAGATCTCTTTCCTCTATTTCAAGGA
>NZ_NPJC01000019.1:0-867 GCF_002251405.1 Prevotella sp. P4-98
CTGTTGGCGCGGATGTAGAAGTGCGTGCAATGCTTCTCTATCTCACTGACAATTTCCTTCGAGCACGAACCACAGTCGGCTCTGAAGCGATTCACACGGATGCTGTTGGCTTCCAGTAGGGCAAAGAATCTCTTGTGGGTCTCAGCCTGATAAAAGCGCACATTTGTGTTGCCATCGCTGTTCTCGACATAGACAATCATGTCACCGATGACATATACGCCAGGTCTGTAGCCGAGGAACTTCTTGTATGTCGGTTTTGCATCATACTTCTCCGTTTCAAGGAACTGATGGTCGAAATCAACATCGTAGGTTTCCACCTCATTCAGTTCACCAGTGGAAACCAAGGCTTTTATAAGCAAGGCGTTGAGCTTGTCTGCCGTATTGAAATCATAGGTCTTGCCCTTATCGGAAGTATATGAGATGTTTTCCTGTGTCAGTTCCTTGATGGCTCTGAGGATGGTATCAGAGCTGCATGTGCGCAAGGTCGGATGATACGAGAGATGACGCATCAGATGCGATGTTACATCCTCCACGCATGAACCGCCACAGAAGTATACGCTCATCAGAGAACGAATAATTTCGCTGTACTGGTATCCGATGATACTGCGGCATCTCTGACCAAGTGTCTGGTCGATAATAGGTGAAAGCATGGAGTCAAATTGCTCCATGATTGAAAAAATTCCTCCAAAAGGTGTGAGTTTTTCAGATTTTATTTGTACCTTTGCCATGTCTTGTTACGATTTACGCTTGTTTTGATTTGCAACACTAAGATAAGTGAAAAATCTGACATGGCAAAATCCTGAGCAACTTTTTGTTGCTCAGGAACTTATAAATAAAGTTAAATCAAAGTGTTGCGGAATTAAGGTT
>NZ_NPJC01000002.1:0-2645 GCF_002251405.1 Prevotella sp. P4-98
CGAAAATGCTGTAAAGATACAATTGTATAGTGCAATCATTGCATATTGCTTGGTTGCGATTGTTGAACGAAAAATGAAATTGAATATGGAAATGTATGATTTGTTAAGAATTTTATCTGTCTCATTGTTGGACAGAACCCCTCTCGTAGATTTGCTCGGCAAAAGCGAACCTGCCGAGAAGTTACAAACTGTAAGAGAATTAAGTCTTAAATTTATTTAGTGGACACTAGTGGAAGAAGATTAGGAATGTCTGAATGGTCAAAGGTATGGCTATGAGTAATATGTGGAAGGGATTCTCCATGATGACATCGCCCTGGAATGAGAACAGTATGATGAGAGTAAGCAGAAGACCAATAGTGGTAACACCGTTGAACTTCTCGACGAAGATGTTCTCAAAATACTCTCTCCCTCTTTTCTTTATTACTACATAGCGAGTGATGATTCCTGCAATAAGCGGTATCACGACAAATAGCACGACTGAGAGCAGAAGAGTGTTCCAAGGGATACTGACACTACCCACTTCGAGGAGCAATCCCACAATTGGCGCAAAGGCAACGAGTATGATGAGGTCATTGATGGCTACTTGCACCAGCGTATATGCGGCATCTCCTTTTGTCAGGTGGCTCCATACAAACACCATTGCGGTGCAAGGAGCAGCTCCTAACAAAACAGCACCGGCAAGATAATCATTTGCCAAGTCTTCTGATATGAAAGGCGCAAAGACGAAGCACAAGAAGAACTTGGCAATCACGAACATGGTGAACGGCTTGATAATCCAGTTCGTTACGCATGTGATGATGATTCCTTTGGGGTTACGACCTACATTCATTACGCTTTTGAAGTCAATCTTCATCATCATTGGCCAGATCATCAGCCATATAAGTACTGACATTGGAATACTGACATTGGCATATTCCCATTGACTAAGCGTTTGTGGCAAAGCAGGGAGATACTGACCTATCAGCAGGCCAATTATTATGCAGAGTGCTACCCATATCGTCAGATAACGCTCAAAGAAACCGATACCTTTTTCCATGATTCATTATTTTTTTGAAGATGTTATGTGAACATTGTGATAGAATAGTAGATGCCAACTCCAATGAAGAGAATGGCCACGACACGGTTGAACCAGCGCTGGAAGATGCTAATCTTGCCCATCACTTTGCCAAGTGACTGCATGCTGTAGGCAAGCACCCATGCTACTACGAGGACAGGCAAAGCTGTGGCGATGGCGAAGACAAGTGGCAGCAGATAACCCGCTGTTGCTTCGGCAGACATCGGAATGAGCATTCCGAAGTATAGCAAACCACTGGTTGGACAGAATGCCATGGCGAAGAGGATGCCGAGTAGTAGGGAACCCATGTTGCCTTTATAGCTCCCCTCGCCTTTGGGAGAGGGGCTGGGGGTGAGGCTAAGCTTCGGCAGATGCAACCTGTCTCCGAACAGCATAAATAAGCCGATGATGACAAGTGCAGGACCAAGGATGAGTTCGCCCCATTCGCTGATGACCTGCTGAAGTCCGAAGGTGTCCGCTCCTTGCCTTATGATATAGATAAGGAGTGCGCCAAGGAGCGTGTAGGCCAGCGTGCGGCCGAGGGTGTAGAGAATGCCGCTCCACAATATGCGTCTTTGTGCATTGCTTTTATTCACGTTACCCTCCATGCAGCTGCGAGCGATGTAACCCACAGCGGTCACGTTGGTAGCAAGCGGACAAGGGCTCAGGGCGGTGAGCAATCCCAACAGGAATGCTGTTATCACCGGCACCTGGCTATTGTCTATGAGTTGGTTGAGGAAGTCCATTCGCGTTTACTTTATTGCTTTCACAACCTTATCCTTCAACTCCTTGCGGAATCCCTCTGCATTACTTCTCGCATTAGCGAAAGCAAAGCGAGTGAGGTCTTCTGCACCCTTAGGTGTAACCACGAAGAGCGACGAGAATGTCACCTTGTACTTGGCAGCTATCTTCTTGCCCTCCTCCGTCGAGAAATCAACGACGTGGAACTTCACCTTGCCAGCTTTCACCTGCTTTGCAAGTTCGCCTTCCACGAGCGCCTTTGTCTCTTTCTCAATGGCTATACAGGTCTTGCAACGCTGCTTGCCGTGGAAGTAGATGATCTCAACTGCCGCCTTCTGCTTGGCAACAGTTTCCTTCTTTGACTCTGGTGTGTTGTTACCAGTACAGGCGCTGATTGTGGTTGTAGAGAGTAGTGTAGCCAACAACATGATTGTAATCTTTTTCATTTTTTTTGGATGTTTTTGATTAAACTTGAAATTTGACTACTTCAGGATTTCGAGCAATTCCGTCTCGTTCTTCTGACCGCGAGCCACCACCTGATCATCTACCACCAACGCTGGCAACGACATCACATTGTATTGCATCACCTCCATGATGTCGTCCACCTTCTCTACGGTAGCGTCAATCTGATTGTTCTTGACTACTGCCTCCACGAGTGAGGCATACTTCTGGTTGCAAGCGCATGAGCTCACCAATACTTTGATTTGTTTCATGATTCTTCTGCACTAGTGTCCACTAAAAACGATTAACAATCGTTGTAAGTGGTTGATATGCGACAAAATACGAGCAAAAAATGACTCTATGGGTTAGAAATGACTATCTTTGCAGAAAATTACAATCTGTAAGTTAG
>NZ_NPJC01000020.1:0-131678 GCF_002251405.1 Prevotella sp. P4-98
AGCATAGATTTATCGTTTGAAAGTTATATATAATAGTTTTTTTATATATTGTGTGGGCACACAATGTGATACTTCTGAAAAATTCTTTAGAAATGTTTTTGATTTTAAAAAAAATATATTACCTTTGCATCAGTTATCCTGAAAACAATCTTTTTACCTTAAAAGAGAGCTAATACCTATTGAAGATTGAAGCGATTGCCTGTGAGGGTCATCGCTTTATTTTTTTTATTATAAATTTGGTTGTCTCATAAAAAATTCGTAACTTTGCGCCCGATTTAGTCCGTTTTGGCTCGGTAAAGTCACAACACGGTGTTGTGCGCCAGTCGGAAAAACCCGTTTATAACATTTAAATAATGTACGCAATTGTAGAAATTAACGGTCAGCAGTTCAAAGCCGAAGAAGGCAAAAAGCTCTTCGTGAACCACATGAAAGAGGCTGAAGCCGGCAAGACTGTTGAGTTTGACAAGGTACTGCTTGTCGACAAAGAAGGTTCAGTACAGGTAGGTGCACCCACCGTAAGCGGTGCTAAAGTAGTATGTGAAGTGATCAATCCCCTTGTTAAGGGTGAGAAGGTTATCGTTTTCAAGATGAAGCGTCGTAAGGACTCTCGCAAAAAGAACGGTCACCGTCAGCAGTTCACTCAAGTAGAAGTTAAATCAGTAATCGCTTAAACGTAGGAGGAACAAGAAATGGCACATAAAAAAGGTGTAGGTAGTTCTAAGAACGGCCGTGAGTCTGCATCACAGCGACTCGGCATTAAGATTTTCGGTGGCCAGAAGGTTGTTGCAGGCAACATTATTGTTCGCCAGCGTGGCTCTAAGCACAACCCCGGCAACAATGTTGGTATGGGTAAGGACGATACTTTGTTCGCTCTCGTTGACGGAACTGTTCAGTTCCACAAAGGAAAGCGTGACAAGAGCGTTGTTTCAGTAATCCCCGAAGCATAACGCCGAACAAGAAAAAAAAATACTCCAAACAAACAATAGAATCCCAAATCTCTTCTCACGAGGTTTGGGATTTCTACTTTTTAAAGGCTGTGGAGGTTAAAGGTTACGAACCTTATGAAGCTGCAAACGTATGCACTTTTACCCTGATACGTGGGGGGATGGTATATTGTTGCCCAAATGGTTTATAATTCTAACGATAAATATTCAAGTATTCCGTTGAAGAAGAGCGACTACAAAAAAAAACATGAACCCATGGAGTAGAGTTCCTGTATTGTTTTATTTATAAAATGTGAACTTACTTGTTTTTTGCTTTTTTAAGTCTATTATAGAAAGGATGGAGCAATGAAGTTGCGACTCCCCTACCCGACAATTTGTCTAGTTCAGTTTTGGCTCGATTGTTTTTGCCAGATATGATGAGTAAGTCAATATACGACAACGCATAGTCTATGTTGGCAGGCTTTCTTTTAATCGCTTCTTCCCAGTCGTATAATGCTATTTCATATAGTTTCAGTTCTGCTTCATAAGAAGCTCGTGCCACATACACTTCCGGATCCTCCGGATGCTGTTCTACCACAATATTTAGTTGTTCCAGTGCCTCTTTTCTTCTTCCAGATGACTGGAACATATAAGCAAGTCCAAGTCTTGCTTCTTTATTAGTAGGAACGCTGGCAAGAACGGTTTCGTAATCGTTTTTTGCCAAATCATAGCGTCTGAGATGCATGTACGCGTATGCGCGATAATATAGAGCCGATAAGTTTTTTGATTCGTACCGAAGTATGAGTGTATATTCATCAACGGCATATTCCCATTGTTGCAGTTCGAGATTGACTGCAGCTTTTCTTAAGTGTAAATCGGTATTATATGGAGAAAGTTCAATCTTTCGGTTTAGCGAATTGAGTGAATCACGCCATTGCTGATTGTTCGTCTGTGAGAAAGTCACAGACGAACAAATCATCAATAGAGTAATAATCAAGCTTTTTTGATATAATCTACAATCCATGCTCCCACTTCTTTTGTTCCGTAAGCCTTGCCACCTTCAACTTGAATTTCTGGGGTTCTTACATTGGCGTCTAACGATGCGTTGACAGCCTCTCGTATCAATGCGCCTTCTTTGTTGAGTCCGAAATGTTCAAGCAACATTGCAGCCGATAGGATTTCTGCTAATGGATTGGCGAGGTTTTTACCTGCAGCCTGTGGCCATGAGCCGTGCACAGGTTCGAAGAGTGGTGTATGTTCACCGAGTGATGAAGATGGCTGTAATCCCATAGATCCTGTGATACAACTGGTCTCATCTGTAAGGATATCGCCAAATGTATTTTCTGTAACGACAACATCGAAGAAGCGTGGTTCTGTCAGCACACGCATTGAAGCGTTATCGATAAACATATAGTCGGTGTTGACATCAGGATACTGGGGTTCCATTTCCTTAGCAATCTGTCTCCAGAGTCGTGAACTTGCCAGCACATTGGCTTTATCTACAACGGTGAGGTGCTTTCTACGTTTCTGTGCTGTTTCGAAAGCTACTTTGAGTATTCTCTCAATTTCAGGTCTTGTATAGATGTCGGTATCGTAAGCCTTGTCATTATCCTGATATTTCTCTCCGAAATACATACCTCCTGTGAGCTCTCTGATAACTACGAAATCTGCACCTTTAAGTAATTCGTCTTTTAGTGGGCTTTTATGAAGCAGACAATCGAAGGTGGCAACAGGTCGTACATTGGCAAAGAGTCCGAGTTTTTTACGCATAGCCAAGAGTCCCTGTTCTGGGCGCACTTTTGCTGTGGGGTCGTTATCAAATCTCAGGTCGCCTACTGCAGCAAAGAGCACAGCGTCAGCATTCATACATACTTCGTGTGTTTCATCGGGATATGGATTGCCTACAGCATCAATGGCATGTGCTCCGCAGAGTGCTTCTTGATAAGTGAATTCATGTCCGAATTTGTCGGCAATGACATCCATGACCGCAACACCTTGTTTCATAATTTCCGGTCCGATACCGTCACCGGGTAATACAGCGATTTTGAGTTTCATTGTGATATTGTTTTTATTGTTCGTTTTCTATGATGTTCAACATTTTAAAGGTTGCCTTAATAGCAGCTTCAGTTTGGTCGGCATCAAGTCCTCTGGTTCTTAACACACCTTGTCCATGTTGCCATGTAATGACGGTCTGTACGAGTGCATCCGTTCGTCCTCCAGGCGGTATCGTAACCGCATAGTTAGCCAACAATGGAAATGTTCTGCCTAGATATTTCTTATAGATATATCTGAGTGCCTTGACAAACGCATCGTACTGACCGTCTCCTGTGGCACCGGCTTCATATTGTTTACCATTGATTTCCACTTTTACATTGGCTCCTGGTTTTAGTCCGTATGCTGTAGATACAACATAGCTTACGAGTTTTACCTTATCTTCCGGAGCATCGTGTTTCAGTACGTCAGATACGATGTACGGCAAGTCTTCCTGTGTGACAATCTCTTTTTTGTCTCCAAGCTCTGTAATACGTTGTGTCACACGCTTGGTTTGTTCTGGTGTGAGTTCAAGTCCCAGTTCTTCGAGGTTTCTGGCAATATTAGCCTTTCCGCTGTTTTTTCCCAGCGCATATTCCCTTTTTCGTCCGAATCTCTCTGGTACGAGATCATTATAGTAGAGCTTGTCTTTCGAGTCACCGTCAGCATGTACTCCAGCCACTTGTGTGAAGACGTTTTCTCCCACGATGGGTTGGTTTGGAGCAACAGCAATACCGCTATATCCTTCCACCAATCTACTAATGCCGTTGAGCTGTTCTTCGTTGATATTTGTTCTGGCATGAAATTGGTCTTTGAGTATCGCCTGTACGCTTGCTAATGGTGCGTTTCCGCATCTCTCACCGAGTCCGTTGACGGTAACATGAAGTCCCTTTGCCCCGCTGAGTACAGCAGCCAACGAGTTTGATACTGCAAGATCGTAGTCATTATGTGCATGGAAATCGAAATGGCATTGTGGGTATCTCTTTATCATCTTTCTGAAATACTCAATGACTTGAAGCGGATTCATCACACCCAATGTATCAGGCAACAGGAATCTTTTTATTCCACTATTGCAGAGCGCGTCCATGATCTGATAGACATACTCTGGTGAATCTTTCATACCATTTGACCAGTCTTCAAGATAGAGATTTACAGCAATGCCTTTTTCTTCTGCATATTTCAGCGATGCCTTGATATCTTCAAGATGCTCTTCTGGAGATTTTCGCAGTTGGTGTGTGCAATGTTTCAGCGAACCTTTTGCTAAAAGGTTGATGACCTTTCCTCCACAGTCGTTAATCCAGTCAATAGAAAGTCCGCCATCTACAAAACCTAACACTTCAACACGTTCGAGCATACCGATATTTCTTGCATATCTGCAAATCATGCTGACCGCCTCTTTTTCGCCTTCTGATACGCGAGCCGATGCCACTTCAATACGATCCACATTAACTCCATGCAGCAACATTCTTGCTATCATAAGTTTCTCATGAGGAACGAATGAAACGCCATTGGTCTGTTCTCCATCTCTTAGGGTGGAGTCCATGATTTCTATGACTGGCAGTTGTCTTGTATTGGCATTTATGCGTTCTGCTGTTCCCATTGTTCGATTTTGTCCTTGTTTTGAATCAGAAAATCGATATCATCGAGTCCATTGACAAGACAATGTTTTTTATATCCGTTAATATCAAAGGTTTCCTGTCGTCCTGTCGCCTTATTGGTGACGGTTTGTTCTGGCAAATTGACCTCAACTTCAGTTTTGGGATTGTTTTTAATGCTGTCAAAGAGTTCTGCCAAGAAGTCTTCGCTGACTACTACAGGGAGAACGAAGTTATTGAGCTCATTGTTTTTGTGGATGTCAGCAAAAAAGGAGCTGATGACCACTCTGAATCCGTATCCAGCGATGGCCCATGCAGCATGTTCACGACTAGAACCTGAACCGAAGTTTTTTCCTGCCACGAGTATGCATCCGCTGTAGGTAGGATTGTTGAGCACAAAATCTTTATTTAACGTTCCGTCTGCGTTATACCTCCAGTCGCGAAAAAGGTTGTCGCCAAAGAAACTTTCTTCTCTGGTAGTGGCTTTGAGGAAGCGTGCTGGAATAATTTGGTCTGTGTCCACATTTTCCAAAGGAAGTGGCACACAGGTAGATGTTATGATGTTGAATTTCTGTTTCATTTTCAATATGTTGGATATGCGTGATTAAAGCAACTCTCTAGGGTCTGTTATTTTACCGGTTACGGCAGCAGCTGCTGCTACCAATGGTGAGCAGAGTATGGTACGGCTACCTGGTCCCTGTCGTCCTTCAAAGTTGCGGTTTGATGTAGATACGCTGTATTTTCCTGCAGGCACTTTATCATCGTTCATGGCCAGACAGGCAGAACATCCAGGTTGTCTGATTTCAAATCCTGCCTCTTCAAGAATCTTATCGATACCTTCTTCGCGAATTTGCTGATCTACGGCCCAACTTCCTGGCACGAGCCATGCCACTACCCTTTCACATTTCTTACGTCCTTTGGCGATAGATGCGAAAGCTCTGAAGTCTTCTATGCGACCATTAGTACAAGCTCCAAGGAATACATAGTCTATTTCCTTGCCAAGGAGTTTCTCTCCTGCTTTGAATCCCATATAATCGAGTGATTTCTGGAATCCAGCGCCTTCACCTTGTGGTATGGCTTCGGTAATTCCGATTCCCATTCCTGGGTTTGTACCATAGGTAATGCGCGGTTCTATATCTTTTGCGTCGAATACGAGTTCCTTGTCGAAAACAGCGTCATCACCGCTTTTTAGCGTTTTCCAATAAGCCACAGCTTTGTCCCATGCTTCACCCTTAGGTGCAAACTCACGACCTTTGATGTATTCGAAGGTTGTTTCGTCAGGTGCAACAAATCCACCACGTGCGCCCATCTCTATCGACAGGTTGCAGAGTGTCAGTCGGCCTTCCATAGAGAGGTTTTTTACTACATCTCCCGCATATTCTACAAAATAACCTGTAGCACCAGAAGTAGTAAGCTGGCTCATGAGATAGAGTGCCACATCTTTTGCGGTTACCCCTTTCTGCAGTTTTCCATTAATACTGATGCGCATAGACTTAGGTTTCTGCTGAAGAATACATTCCGATGCCATTACCATCTCCACTTCCGATGTTCCAATACCGAAAGCTACCGCTCCCATTGCACCATGTGTAGAGGTATGAGAGTCTCCACATACAATAGTCATTCCGGGCAGAGAGAGTCCCTTCTCAGGACCTACAACGTGGATGATACCATTGTCTTTCGACATCATGGCATAGTGGGTCAAACCAAATTCCTTCGCATTCTGCGCCAACGTGCTTACCTGTTTTGCAGAAACAGGATCTTCTATGGGTTTATCCTGATCGTGTGTTGGTGTGTTATGGTCTGGCATACAATATATATGGTCTGGACGGAAACATTTCAATCCTCTTGCACGCATGCCGTCAAAAGCCTGTGGCGAGGTCACCTCATGGCAGTAGAGTCTGTCGATATAAAGTTGTGTTGGACCATCAGGCAGTTGCTGAACTACGTGTTTGTCCCAAATTTTGTCGAAAAGTGTGTTCATTTCTTCTTAAACTTGTTTATACAGTCAATATATGCTTCAACCGAAGCGGTTACGATATCAGTGTTGGCACCGAATCCATAATAAATACTTCCTTCATATTCCACCTGCATGTGAACCTTGCCCACATCATCGGATCCCTTTGAGATGGCCTGGATGGTAAACTCCTTCAAGGTCATCTGTTTCATAATGATTTTCTTCAGCGCCTTGATAGCAGCGTCAACAGGACCGTTGCCTGATGCAGCAGCTTCAAATTTCTGATTGCTGATGTCAAGTCCAATAGAGGCAACACTCTTGACGCCCTTTCCTGTGGTTACCTGCAAGAAATCGAGTTTCACAGCATGGGCCTCTGCGGTATCGGCACCAGCCAACATGAGCACATCGGCATCGTTGACCTCCTTCTTCTGATCGGCCAGAATCAGGAACTTTTCATAAATTTTATCGAGTTTCTGCTCATCAACCTCCACACCATTCACGTTCAGACGATGCTTCAACGCTGCGCGTCCACTTCGTGCGGTCAGCACGATAGCATTGTCGTCGATACCCACATCCTTGGGATTGATGATTTCATAGGTCTGCACGTTTTTTAGCACACCATCCTGATGGATTCCGCTAGAATGAGCAAAAGCATTACGACCCACAATGGCCTTGTTGGGTTGTACGGGCATGTTCATCAAGCTCGATACCATGCGACTGGTGGGATAGATCTTTGTGGTATTGATATTGGTTTCGATATCCAGACCTTTATGACATTTCAGAATCATGGCAATTTCTTCGAGCGAAGTATTTCCGGCTCGTTCACCAATTCCATTGATGGTCACCTCTACCTGTCGAGCACCACCCAACACACCGCTAAGCGTGTTGGCTGTTGCCATGCCTAAGTCGTTGTGGCAATGTGTAGAGATAATAGCACGGTCAATACCGTCAACATGTTCTTTCAGGTACTTAATTTTCTCGAAATACTCCTGAGGCAGACAGTAACCCGTCGTGTCTGGGATATTGACCACGGTAGCACCTGCTTTAATGACAGCTTCTACCACGCGAGCCAGATATTCATTTTCGGTGCGTCCTGCATCTTCACAGTAGAACTCTACGTCATCTACATATTTCTTTGCATATTTCACAGCAGCCACACCACGTTCGATAATTTCTTCTCGTGTGGAATTAAATTTGTATTTAATGTGCGAGTCCGATGTACCAATACCAGTATGGATACGCTTGTGTTTCGCATATTTCAATGCATCTGCAGCTACATCAATATCTTTCTGCACAGCACGTGTTAGGGCACAGATGGTAGGCCATGTCACGGCTTTCGATATTTCAATCACACTATTGAAGTCGCCTGGACTGCTAACGGGGAATCCTGCTTCAATCACATCAACTCCAAGTTGTTCAAGAGCTTTTGCCACCTGTATTTTTTCAACGGTGTTCAACTGACATCCTGGAACCTGCTCGCCATCGCGGAGGGTTGTGTCGAAGATAAATAATCTGTCACTCATATTCTTTCTTGTTGTTTAATTTCTTTCAATTCTTAATAAAAAGTGCCTTTCACACTGTTGGAAGCGAGAAAGGCACCTTTGTATTTTCATATTTCAACTACATACACGTCTTACCACTTCCAACCGTTTGGCGCAGTCGGATAATAATAATACCGCTAAGTAGATTCATACTATTCATATCGTTTTCTATTTTGACCGCAAAGTTACACATTTTTGTTTAATTCTCCAAATAAACCATCACTTTTTTATCTAAAAATCTAATAAAACAAAGATAAATACGACACAAGACAAACAAAACGAAAGTAATTGTGGTGAAAAAACTATTAAACTGCAACCTGTTACCCTACCCTAACTTTTATATTGAAATAGGTGGATGATGAATGGTGCAGAATGATGCATGAGTTGATTCATATAATCACCTTTCTTACAGCATGGGAACATTATATCAAGTTTTCAAACCTTCGGGATGCCTTCGGGATGTCTTCGGGTTCAAAGCAGTCATTCATACATAATATCATATTTCAAGACTGAGACCAGGTGTTCAACTCAAATAATACCTCATCGAAATATTAATTTTCATATTCTAAAAAATATCCGCAATGGAGAATACTCATTGCGGATATTGATGATTATACAGTAGATGTCTGCAACAGTCTGTTGCATTATCCACCAAAGTTATCGTACATGATGCTCTCAGACTCTACACCCAGAGAATCGAGCATAGCCACTACGGCTTTCGACATGGGACCAGGACCACACATGTAGTATTCAATATCCTCTGGTGCCTCGTGGTCCTTCAGGTAGGTATTGTACATGACCTGATGAACGAATCCTGCGGTGTATTTCACGCCAGCAGCATCGGCTGCTGGGTCTGGGCGGTCGAGAGCCAGATGGAAATGGAAGTTGGGGAATTCCTTTTCCAGTCCATGGAAATCGTCGAGGTAGAACACCTCGTTGAGTGCACGTGCGCCATAGAAATAATGCATCTCGCGATCGGTAGTGTGCAATGTTTTGGTCATGTGCATGATCTGTGCACGCAACGGAGCCATACCTGCACCACCGCCAACCCATATCATTTCCTTCTTGCTGTCGAAATGTGGATGGAAATCGCCGAAAGGACCACTCATGATAACCTTGTCGCCTGGTTTAAGAGAGAAGATGTAAGACGAAGCAATACCTGGATTCACATCCATAAATCCACTGCGATCTGGTTTGAATGGAGGAGTTGCAATACGTACGGTCAACATGAAGACATCACCTTCTGCAGGATAGTTCGCCATAGAATAGGCACGGATGGTGGGTTCGGGGTTCTTACACTTCAAGGGGAAGAGACCAAACTTCTGCCAAGCCGGCAGATATTCATCACCAATAAGCGCCTTGTCGAAATCCTTGTCGTAGTCGATGCAGTCGAATGCAGGAATCTTGATTTGAGCGTAAGAACCTGGAAGGAAGTCCATATGGGCACCCTTAGGCAGTTGCACTTTAAATTCCTTGATAAACGTAGCAACGTTCTTATTTGAAATCACGGTGCACTCATATTCCTTCACACCAAGGATGCTCTCGTCAACATGGATGTTAAGGTCACCCTTCACCTTACATTGACATCCCAGACGCCAATGGTTTTTGATTTCCTTTCGGGTGAAATGAGGTTTCTCGCTATCGAGAATCTCACCACCACCTTCCAGAACCTGTACCTTACATTGTCCGCAAGAGGCTTTACCGCCACAGGCAGAAGGCAGGAAGATACCATTCTCGTTGAGCGTAGCCATCAGGTTGTTGCCTTGTGGCACGTTAATGGTACGGTCGCCATTAATAGTAATGTTGACATTACCGCTTGGACTCAAGAATTTCTTGGCCACAAGCAGAATAATTACCAGCAGGAGGATTACCAAGAGGAACACCCCTATACTGTATGCTATAAATTCTGTCATAATGTTACTTGTCTGCTAAAGTTAAATATTGAGTCCACTGAAACACATCATCGCCATAGCCATCAGGCCTACGGTAATGAAGACGATACCGAGACCCTGAAGGGGACGAGGCACGTCGCTGTATTGCATCTTCTCGCGGATAGCACCCAAGGCAACAATTGCCAAGGTCCAACCGATACCAGAACCAAGTCCATAGACCACAGCATCACCTACGCTGGTGATGGCTTGTGAATTGGTGGCATCGAGCAGAATACGCTGTTGCATGAAGAGCGAAGCACCCATGATGGCACAATTGACCGCAATCAGCGGAAGGAAAATACCCAGCGCAGAATAGAGTGATGGACTGAAGCGTTCTACAGCCATTTCTACCAACTGCACAATACCGGCAATGACGGCAATGAAGAGGATGAAGGACAGATAGCTCAGGTCAACACCTTCGGCAAGACAGTTGGGACCAAGTACGCAGGTCTGCAACAGATAGTTGACAGGTACGGTAACTACAAGTACAAAGGTAACAGCAAGTCCGAGACCAAGAGATGTTTTGACAGTCTTCGACACGGCAAGGTACGAACACATGCCGAGGAAGAAGGCGAATATCATATTATCTACGAATATCGACCGGAAGAATAAACTTATTGCATGTTCCATATCTTATTTCTCCTTTATAAAGTAAGCACGATGAATCCAGATAACACAGCCCACAAGGATAAGAGCCATGGCAGGCATGGTCATCATTCCGTTGTTGACATAACCAGCATCGTAAAGTGCCTGTGGAACGATCTGAAAACCCAGTAAAGTACCACGTCCAAGAAGTTCACGCACACCACCCACGATGACAAGGATGAGGGCATAACCCAATCCGTTGCCCACACCGTCAAGGAATGAAGGCCAGGGCTTGTTCATCATGGCAAATGCCTCAAGGCGACCCATGAGGATACAGTTGGTGATAATCAGACCGACATAGACGCTAAGTTCTACACTAACATCATAGGCAAATGCTTTAAGCACCTGTGACACGATTGTCACGAGGGCAGCCACCACTACCAGTTGCACGACGATACGGATACGTGTAGGAATGGTGTTGCGAATGATAGAAATAATCACATTGGCAAACGCGGTAATTACCGTCACGGCCAAACCCATCACAATGGCCGGTTTGAGTTGTGAGGTGACGGCCAAAGCCGAACAGATACCAAGCACCTGACCGAGAATAGGGTTGTCAAGGCTGATGGGGTTTGTCAATACCTCTTTGTTTTGTTTACTGAATAATGACATGGCTGTTACTCTTTTACTTCAACAGAATCACTTGGAAGAGTGACAGACTGCTTTCCGAAGAGCTTGTCTGCACGCTTGCAAGCATCCAACAAATCTTTTTTCAACATGGCGTCAACACCATCAGAGGTCAAGGTAGCACCAGTCACCGCGTCAACCTGACAGGAACTGTCTTCTACCTTCTTCACGATAGAGAGGGCTACGTCATGGCCTTTCTCGTCGGCAAAGACACGCTTGCCGATGAATTTCTCCTGCCAAGCCTTAGAGTCTTTGATTTCGGCTCCCAGACCAGCTGTTTCACTTTCGTGATTGAAATAAACGCCATAAACGGTAGTGGGTTGTCCGTGAAGGGCAATATATCCACTGATGCCGCCCCACAGTCCCATGCCTTTCATGCTGACCACGAGGATGGGTTCGCCATCAACTTCACATTGGTAGAATATCTGACCGTTGTCTTCTTTCTCATCCTTCACTACCTCATTGTAGCGGGCTTCTGCCTCTGCACCATCAAGGTTACGGATGTTGAGCGAATATAGAATCTGTTTCTTCACATCGAGCTCAACATTAGCATCCTGCATGGGTTTGAGTGCCTTGAATACAAAGGCCAGCACAAAAGCCACGATGACAACAAGCACAGTACTATATATAATAATGTACGTGTTTGAGTTTGTATTTAATTTGCTCATTTGTTTTCTCTTTAATGATTTTACTTAGCACGTTTCATGCGCTTGCTGACATTGCGCTCCACGATGAAATGGTCGATGGTGGGAGCAATCATATTACCGAAGAAGATGGCGAGCATCATACCTTCCGGATAACCGGCATTCATCACACGGATGATGACAGCCATGGCTCCTATCAGGAAACCATAGATGTATTTACCTCCTTCAGTACGACATGAGGTGACAGGGTCGGTGGCCATGAAGACAGCACCAAAGGCGAAACCACCCAACAGGAACTGTTCGTACCACATCATCTGGGTCATGCCGAGCGACTGGAAGAGTAATGCCATCAGGCCACCTCCTACAAATACACTCACCATGGTTCTCCATGAAGCGATACCAGCCCACAGTAGGATTACCGCACCAATAGCGATGGCGACAACAGATGTTTCGCCGATACTACCGGGAATGAAACCTAATGCCATATCAAGGAGTGAAGCATCTGGAGTTACCCCCTGGCCAATCTGACCGAGCGGAGTTGCTGCAGTAAAGGTGTCAGGCAGAGTGTTACCCAGTCCGAAGATACTGTCACGTGCAATCCACACCTGACCACCTGTCATCTTTGACGGATAAGCAAAGAACAGGAACATACGGGCAGAAATAGCAGGGTTGAACAGGTTCATACCCGTTCCTCCGAAAATCTCTTTGCAGAAGATAACAGCAAAGGCACATGCCAACGCCAACATCCACAAGGGACAGCCTACAGGGATGATTAATGGGATGAGGATACCGCTAACGAGATAGCCTTCTTGGATTTCTTCACCTTTCCATTGTGCCCAGGCAAATTCTATACCGAGTCCGACGATATAGCTCACCAGAATCTTTGGAAGGACCACAAGGGCACCATATACAAAGATTTCAAGGAAACTGGCTGTTGCCAAGGTTCCTGCGGCGAGATAGTTTTGATAACCCACATTATACATACCAAACAGTAAAGCTGGCAACAAGGCGATGACCACCATACTCATGATGCGCTTAGAATCGATGGCATCATGGATGTTCACACCCGTGCGTGCTGTGGTGTTTGGCACATAGAGGAAAGTCTCAAATCCATCGAACACGCTACGGAAGGCATGGAGCTTTCCATCGGGTTCGAAATGAGGCTTAACTTTATTGAGATAATTTCTTAATGCACTCATATTAATATTGTTATGTGTTTTCTTTACGTAAAATATTTAAGCCTTCACGAACAATACGTTGCAGTTCGAGCTTGGAAGAATCAACAAACTCAGCCAATGCAAAATCTTCAGGACTTACCTCATAAATGCCCAATTGCTCTTGACGGTCAATATCGCCAGCAATAATCGCCTTAATCAGAAATTCCCCGTAGATATCCATAGGAAGCACGCGATCGTATTCACCACTCATAATCATGTGACGCTCACCACCCTTTACACGTGCATCGAGAGCATATTTCTTTTTAGGACAGAGCCATGAGAAATAGCTGCGACTGGTACTGAACTGTCCGAAACGAGGCATGATCCAACCTGCCAGCTCGTCGGCATTATCACCTTCTGGAATGACGGTAATCTCACTACTATGCGCACCTAGGAATCCCTCTTTTGTGGTGGGACATCCAGTTAGCACATTACCATTGATAATACGCACATGATGGTCGGAATCGTAACTGTTGGAAAGGAGTGTGGAAAGTTCTTCACCCACATTCATACGAACATAGGCAGGATTCTTTACCTCGCTACCACAAAGGGCAACCAAACGATGTAAATCAACACGGCCGGTCTTCAACAGACGACCGATGAAAAGTACGACGGTAGGATCTACAGTCCATACCACCTCACCCTTGTTGACTGGATCGATGTGGTTGACCTGCACACCCACATTACCGGCAGGACAAGGACCGTCGAAGACATGAGTCTCGATATCTTTGTATTTGTCGATAAACGAAGCGTTCTTACCGCAACCCACATGTGTAGTGGCAATACGTGAAAGGGCTGTAAGTCCCAACTGAAACTCCTCCTCTTCCCCCTTCACTTCTACTTCAAAGTCACACGACAGGGGTTTGTCGCGAAGCGTAGAAATGAAGATAGCCTTAGGCATAACGGTAGGATTGGTTGAAACAGCATAAGGCAACTGGTCGATATAACCAAAGAGACCTGCTTCAAGCAAAGCCTCTACCACAGCCTTTCCGTCCATCTTCGACGGATCCTTGATGCCGAAATCAACCGATACTTGCTCTTTGTCTGCCTCCACGCGGATGCAAAGCACTTTTCTACGTTCACCACGCACCACTTCGCGTACAGTACCGCTAACGGGTGAGGCGAATTTAACTTCAGGATACTGCTTGTTTACAAACAAAGCATCCCCAGCCTTGACATGATCGCCTTCGCGTACTACCACTTTAGGAACGACACCCACGAAATCTTCAGGGACAATACCATACTGACCGTTTGATTTCAACTGGATGACTTTTCCTTCCGCTTTTCCTTGAAGGTGAATGTCCAAGCCTTTTCGTAACTTGATTACATCTGTCATTTGTTTATCTTTTTGAGAATAGTTGCTTTAATAATGACTGCAAAATTAGTAAAAATAGGTCTAATAAGCATAAATAATTCGCAAAATATTTAATATTCACAACTTTTTAATGTAATTTTGTGGCTCAAACATGTTAAATGAAAACATTTTGCAATCTCTATTTGTCAGTTTTTGACCAGTAGTAAGAACATATTGCCAGTGAAGATACTGAAATATATCCTTAAAATCACGATATGGGCGGTCATTGCTGTCTATCTGCTGACAATCCTTACGTTCTCCATCCCCAGCATACAACAATATACTGGAGAGAGAATTGCTGTTGCCATAGGCGATAAGTTGGGAACAAATGTCAAGATCGGTAGTGTCAATCCCGGATGGCTTAACAGACTCGTTGTCGATAAAATCTCTATGGATGACCAGTCGGGAAAACAGCTATTAGTCGCCAATCGTATGAGCGTGAGAATCAACCTCATCTCCCTCATTACATCGGGAAAGATTGATATTTCAACCGCACAGATTTTCGGAGGAAAAATCAGTCTCTACCAAAACAGACCTGAAGACAAACCCAATTTCCAGTTTGTGCTCGACTCACTTGCTTCCAAAGAATCGAAAAGTGATAGCAAACTCGATTTAAGGTTGGGCTCGCTCATCATGCGACGTACTTCCGTCAGCTACGATAAAAACTGGATAGCAAGAAGATACGGGCAGTTTGATGTGAATCATATCAAAGTGACGGACCTCAGTTCACATATTCTAATTAAAACGCTCACAAACGACTCGCTGAATGTCATTGCCAAAAACATTTCCATGAAAGAACAGGGCGGACTGGATGTTAAGCGACTGGCATTTCAATTGGAATGTGGACGTAACCGTTGCAAGCTCAAAAGTCTTGACTTAAAACTGCCTGACACCCAGTTGGCTTTGGGAGAAATGGAAGCCGACTACCGTATAAAAGGCAAAAAGATAGATTTGGAAGCGTTAAGGTATCATGGTGAAATAAAACCATCACATATCGCGCTAAGTGACCTGAGTGCTTTTGTACCTTCCCTCAAGCAGTTCAAAGGCACCATCTCGTTTAGGTCGAAATTCAAAGGCGAGAAGGATGACTTAGACATTGAACAGCTCTTGGTAGAATCCACATCGGGAGATATTGACATCGATTGCAACGGATGGGTAAAGAATATTACAGAAAAACCCCAATGGCTTGCGCATGTCAACAATCTATCGTTGTCGGCTCAAACCATTGGTTTTATATCAGAAAACCTGAAAGGCACACGCTTTACCCCACCCGCCCCTCTGGTAAGAATGGGGGATATACAAATGCATGGTCTTGCAACAGGTACAGCGTTGGATGTCATCAAAGTACAACAACAAATCCGTACGGATGTGGGAAGTCTGAAACTGAATTTCGACAAAGAAGCTGACCAATCCTTCCAGGCAGACATCAAAACAGAGAGCATCAATCTGCAACAGCTGCTCGACGATGCTCATTTCGGACAAGTATCAGCAGATATTGCCGTGAATGGTTCGCTGGACCGTCAACATTTTCTGGTACAAGCCAAGGGAAATATAGGGCAGTTTATCTATAACGAATACCCATTTCGCAATATCAAGATTGACGCACGTTACGACAGTAAAGAAGTTGGCGGAAACCTCTCTATCGACGATCCTAATATCGGACTGGACATCTCTGGACTGTGTCAGATGAACCATAACGAACGAAACATTCAGATCAAAGCATCGATACTCAACTTCTCTCCTAAAGCCATCAACCTCTCCGACAAATGGGGTGACGCCAGATTCTTTGCCGATATATCATCTGATATCAGAGGCAGTAGGATAGACAATTCAACGGGTTCGGTGAAAATTGACAATTTCTCGATGCTGTCGTCAACAGACAGTTATGAGTTTGATCAGTTGCATATCATGACAGGATATGAAGGCGACACCCATTTCATGCGCATCCGTAGTGACTTCGCACAGGCTGAAATCATGGGAAAGTTTGACTATAAGACCCTGACAAAGAGCTTTACCGATTTCCTCGCCAACCAACTGCCTACCCTTCCCGGCTTGCCCACAAATGGTCAGGGAACCAAGTTTGATTACAGTCAGTCAAATGGCAATACAACAGCGTATAAGAATAAACGGCAATCAGCTGCCAATAATGATTTCTCGGTTCATCTGCACATCACAAGAGGCGACTGGTTGCAACGCTTGCTGAAGGTGCCTATGGCTATCCGCAAACCTGTCACGATAGATGGTTTTGTGAATGATAACACACACACTATCAACCTGAAAGGAAGCGCTGCTGAATTTTACTTTAACGGCAATTGCTACCGTGACGCCTATGCCAATATCCATACGCCTGGCGATACTTTAGTCTGCCAGTTGGGTGTGGCAAAGATGATGGATAATGACGACCGCATCGATCTTAAACTCCAAGCCGATGCACACCATAATCAGTTGAACACCTCCCTCCATTGGAACAATCATAAGGTTGAAAAAAATATGGAAGGAACGCTTAATGCCACAACAATCTTCCATAAGACGGAAAACGGACAACATGCGGCCAATGTTCAGATCAATCCATCGCGCATCAACATACATAATACATGGTGGAATGTTGAACCGAGCTCGATATACTATGCTCCTAAGCATGTTAGCATCAAGAATTTCACGATCAAACACGATAGCCAACACCTCGTCATCGACGGAACAGCTTCACCCTCAGAGGATGACGGTATTGTGGTGAACCTCAACGATATTGACATAGAATACATCCTCGAACTGGTGAATTTCCATGCCGTAGATTTCAATGGTCATGCTACAGGACAGGTTTTGGCTCATGCCATCTTCAGCAAAAAACCTAAAGCATCGGCACAACTGGCCGTTGACGGTTTTGAGTTTGAACATGGTCGCATGGGTACGCTAAATGCCAATGTAGTATGGAACGAACAAGACCAGCAAATCGATATTCATGCCATTGCCGATGACGGACAGATCTCAAATGGTCGCGACTCTAAAACCTATATTGAAGGTTATGTTTCTCCTGTGAAGAGTTTTATAGACCTCGGCATCAGGGCTGAGAACACCAGAATAGAATTTATGCATTCGTTCACTAAGAGCTTCATCTCTCACATCGACGGATCGGCTCTGGGCGCCGTACGACTGTTTGGACCGCTGAGTACTATTAACATAGAAGGTCAACTGGTTGTCAATGGTGAAGCACATGTGAAACCGACAGGATGTACGTATTATCTTAAAAACGATACGATTAATCTTGTCCCTGACGAAATTTCCTTTGCTTCATGCTACATCTATGACAAAAACAACCAAAGAGGACTGATGACGGGTGGCATACACCACAAGCACCTCACCAACCTCACCTACGACCTCTATGTCGATGCCAACCATCTCTTGGCTTATGATTTCAACGACTTCAGAGACGACACGTTCTATGGTACAGTCTATGGTACTGGTCGCGTGGGTATTCACGGACGTCCCAATGAAACGACCATCGACCTGAATATCACGCCGGAAAAGGGTTCGTCTTTTACCTATAATGTAGCGCAACCCGATGCCATCGGCAATCAGGAGTTTATCAGTTGGGTGACACATCGAGATAATGACACAAAACTCAACCAAACATCACAGGAAGTCACGACAGACAATCCGTTGGAGGACCGTTCTGATATGCGCATCAACTTCCTTATCAACTGTACGCCGAATGCTACACTACGCTTGCTGATGGATAACCAGACAAACGATTATATCACGCTCAACGGAAACGGCATCCTGCGTGCCACATGGTTTAACAAAGGCGGTTTTCAGATGTTTGGAACATACCATGTTGAACATGGAACCTACGGTGTGACCATACAGGAAATTATCAAGAAAGACTTTACCTTCCAACCCGGAGGTACTATCGTCTTTGCAGGTGACCCTTATGAAGCTACGCTGAACCTACAGGCCTTGCATGCAGTAAATGGCGTATCGTTGAGCGACCTCAACGTCGGCAAGAGTTTCTCGAATACGGTTAAAGTCAACTGCCTGATGAATATCACGGGACAACCGTCAAACCCCATAGTGGATTTCGATCTTGACATGCCGAATGTCAATACAGACGAAAAACAGATGGTTCGATCGATTATTAACGGACAAGAAGAAATGAACCAACAGGTGCTCTACCTCCTTGGCTTCGGTCGATTCTACCCACAGGGTGCGAATAATGCGGAAGCGGGGGAAACACAACAAAACCAAACGTCGCTGGCCATGCAAGGTTTGTTGTCGGGTACGCTGAGCAGTCAAATCAACACCTTGCTTAAATCAGTCATCAAAAGTAACGATTGGAGTTTTGGCGCTAATATTTCCACGGGCGACGAAGGATGGAACAATGCGGAATACGAGGGTATTGTCAGCGGTAGGATGTTCAACAACCGATTACTCCTCAACGGACAATTTGGTTACCGTGACAAAGCCAATACCGCCAACACAACATTTATTGGTGACTTTGATGTGCGCTATCTGTTGGTGCCCAACGGAAACCTTGCCTTGAAAGTGTATAATCAGACCAATGACCGCTATTTCACAAAATCAAGTCTTAACACCCAGGGACTCGGCCTGATCATCAAGAAAGATTTTAGTAACCTGCGCGATTTGTTCGGCATCAGAAAGAAAAAGGCGACAAAGGCAAAAAAGGAAAAAAAGGAGAAGAAACAATAATAGTTTCTTGTCGCTAACAGGTCAATCAATATCTACGGCGCACACAGACGATATGGTAAGATTTCTTGTATCCTCCAAGTGCATACTGGTCGAAGATCATACTTTAATATTTTTTAATATAAAAAAGTTGTTAAAAACGTGCAGCGTATTGATTTTTTTAGTAAATTTGCAGAGATTTTTGAGTACATTTTATGTACTTTATTGATTTTCAAGAGGTTAAGTTAAAAAGAAGAAGATTTAAAAAGGATGAGACAGCTTAAAATTCAGAAAAGTATCACGAATCGTTCGAGTGAAGCACTTGATAAGTATCTTGTAGAAATCGGACGTGCCCCGCTGATTAGTGTTGACGAAGAAATCGAACTTGCACAAAAGATCCGCAAAGGTGGTCCTGAGGGTGAGCGTGCAAAAGACAAACTTGTCACAGCCAATCTGCGTTTCGTGGTTTCCGTGGCCAAACAATACCAGCACCAGGGTCTGACCTTGACTGATTTGATTGACGAAGGAAACATTGGATTGATTAAGGCTGCTCAGAAATTTGATGAGACACGCGGCTTTAAATTCATTTCCTATGCAGTATGGTGGATTCGCCAGTCTATTCTTCAGGCTATTGCAGAGCAAAGCCGTATCGTGCGTTTGCCTCTGAACCAGGTTGGAAGTCTGAACAAGATTACCCACGAGATCAACAAATTCGAACAGGAACATCAGCGCCATCCTTCTGTTGCTGAGTTGAGCGACGCTACCAATCTCGACGAAGAGAAGATTGGTCAGAGTTTGATGGCTGATGGTCACCATGTTAGTATCGACGCCCCATTCCAAGAGGGTGAAGACAACTGTATGCTTGACGTTATGGCAGGTGGTGATGATTCACGTACCGACCGTCATGTAGATCACGAGTCAATGGCTCAGGAGCTCAATGCCGTATTGAAGAAAGTGCTGAAAGATCGTGAGATTACCATTATCAGCCAATGCTTCGGAATTGGTTGCCACGAAAAGGGTCTTGAGGAAATCGGCGACCAGTTGGGACTCACTCGCGAGCGTGTCCGTCAGATTCGCGAAAAGAGCATCACCAAGTTGCGCGAATCGGGCAACGCTAAGATATTGATGAAATATTTGGGATAAAGTTTGGATGCCTTGGAATTTTTCCGTAATTTTGAGGCATGAAACACCCATCCGCCAGAATAATGATGCTGGGCATGATGATTTTCATGTCCAGCATCTTTGTTTATGCGAGTCAGCCAACAGACTCGTTATTAATTCAGCGTGTATGGGAGTATGGGCGAAAATTACCCGTGTTTTATTCCGATTCCACTTCAAACTCATATATGCGGTATGTGATAGATGCCAGACGCCGCAACCCTATTCTGTTTCTTGTGCCAAGCATGTATGTTGTAGCGAAGGGAGAACGGAGGTACATCGGAGAAGTGTATGGCAAACTGAATATTGACAAGGACGGCCATTTCAAGATGAAGCGACAGGTGGTGAGTGGTACTATCCCTCGCAATCGGAGCGTGATGCCCACCACCTTGGAATATCTCACCCCCGACCTTTATGGCAAGACCATCTACGACCAGCGTCTTTTGTCGCCATTTCATCGCAGCAACAGACATTTCTACCGCTTTACAACACATCATGTTTCTAATAACATGTTTCGTATCGACTTCCGCCCCCGTCTGAACAATACACAATTGGTTACAGGTAATGCCATTGTAGATCAACGAACAGGACGAATCCATCTAGCCTCTTTCAAAGGCGAATACGATATGATTGCTTTCCGCGTGCAGGTGATTCCCAACACCGACGAACGGGAATTACGCTTACCTCAATGGTGCTCTACCGAGGCACATCTGGGATTTATTGGCAATAGTATTGATGCTCGCTTCATAGCAACCTACAATGCTCCAAAGGAGGTAGCTGACACCATCCACATTCAGGCTGACAGAAAGATGATGGACACCTTGCGCACCACACCGCTTGGTAAACTGGAGAATGAGATCTACGCCCATTACCATTCGATGAGGTCGAAAACAGACAGTATAGGTCAAGATACTATCAAGCGCAGCAAATGGAAGGAATGGGCTGTTGATGTGATTGGCGATCAACTCATCAGCAGCATGAGCCTGAATGCTGGAGGTGCAAGTATCAAGGCGTCGCCTCTCTTCAACCCGTTGTATTTGAGCTATAGTCAGAGTCGGGGTTTGGCGTATAAAATGAAAATCAGCATGCAATACGCTTGGAATGCTCATCGATACCTCACTTTCACACCACGCCTGGGTTATAATTTCAAAATCAAGCAGTTCTACTTTACTGCCCCACTCCGCATGACGTACAATCCGAAAAGAGATGGATATGCAGAGGTGATATGGGCTAACGGTAATAGAATTATCAACTCCAGCGTTATTGATAAGATCAACAACAGATTGCAGGCGGCTACTGACGAACAGCTGGGCGAGCTGCAATATTTCAACGACAACAACCTCAAGATGGTCAATAATATAGGTATAACAGACTGGTTTGAGGTGACGGCCGGTTTGATTTACCACCAACGTACTGCGGTCAACAAGAAAATGATGCAAGAGGCTGGACATCCTGTGACGTATCGAAGTTTCTCTCCTTTGCTGACGTTACAGTTCACGCCCTGGAAGAAAGGTCCCATCCTCACAGCCAATTACGAGCGCAGCATCCGTAATGTACTACGGTCTAACCTGGAATACGAACGGTGGGAGTTTGATGCGACCTACCAGAAGCGAATGGACTGCATGCGCCTTCTTAATGTAAGATTTGGAGGAGGCTTCTATACCAACCAGAAGACAAGTTATTTCGTGGATTATGCCAATTTCAGAGATGAGAACTTGCCCAACGGTTGGGATGACGATTGGACTGGACAGTTTCAGTTGTTGTCACGTAACTGGTATAATGCCTCGGATTATTATCTTCGTGGTCATGTGTCCTATGAATCGCCGTTACTGATGCTGTCTTGGATGCCATGGATAGGCCGTTACATAGAAACCGAGCGTATCTACCTCAGCACCTTGTCGATAGAACACACACGGCCCTATACCGAGATCGGCTACGGCTTCACCACGCGTTTCGTGTCCATCGGACTCTTTGCCAGTTTCCTCAAGACGCAATATCAGGAAATTGGTTGTAAATTCACCTTTGAACTTTTCAGAAAATGGTAACAAATCCAACATCCCCTATTCGTCCGCTGACCGTCTATAAGGCGAGTGCCGGAAGTGGTAAGACCTTTACACTTGCCACCGAATACATCAAACTGCTGGTGGCTAATCCGCAGAACTATCATCAGATTCTTGCCGTGACCTTTACCAATAAGGCTACGGAAGAGATGAAACAACGTATTCTCAGCCAACTCTATGGCATTTGGAATGAACTGCCCGACTCGCAAAGCTATGCTGCAAAGGTGGAGGCAGAAACAGGTCTTGATGCTGCTGTCGTCAGACAACGTGCTGGCATTGCCTTGCATCTGCTCATCCATAACTATCATCAGTTTCGCGTACAGACCATTGATGCCTTTTTCCAAAGTGTATTGCGCAACCTTGCACGCGAACTGAACCTTACTGCCAATCTGCAGGTGGGAATCAATGGTGTTCAGGTGGAATCGCTCGCGGTAGATATGATGTTGGAAAACCTCAAGAGCAGCGACCCTATGCTGCAATGGCTCTTGGGCTATATCATGGAAAATATCAAAGACGACAAAGGATGGACCAATAGCGACACGCGCAACAATACACTACTCCATGATATCAAGTATTTCGGATGTACCATCTTCCACGATGACTACAAGAAGCACCGTGAAATCCTTGAAGAAGTGATGCAGCGCGATGGGTTTATAGAATCATACGTCAAACAGTTGCGCGACGTTGCGCAAGATGCTGAAAAATGTTTCAGGCAAACCAGTGAATCGTTTTTCGAAACCCTTGAAGACAACAATCTCACCATGGCTGATCTCCCCTATGGAAAATCGGGCGTAGCTGGTTTGTTTGTCAGCATCGGTAATGGTAAATACGAGGAGGACATCATCGGCAAACGTGCCTTGGCATGCTTGGAGAGTGCCGACAACTGGGCTTCTAAGAAACACCCGCGACGCCAAGAGATTATCGCCCTTGCCGAGTCCAAGCTGATTCCTCTTCTCCGTTTCGTCATAGAGAACCGTGAGAGTAAATGGAAAATCATCAACTCATCACGACTGACGTTGAGCCACCTCAACAACCTGCGCCTGTTGCATAGTATTGAGCAGACCGTCAAACAGATCAACGAAGAGTCTAACACCTTTCTCCTGAGCGATACGCAACATCTGCTCCATGAACTGATCGGCGAGTCCGATACGCCGTTCGTCTTTGAGAAGATTGGTGCACAACTGCGACATGTCATGATCGACGAATTTCAAGACACCTCGACGATACAATGGGAGAATTTCAAAATTCTCCTACAGGAATGTATGAGCCATGGGGAGTCGCGCGACCTGATTGTGGGCGATGTGAAACAGAGCATCTATCGTTGGCGGTCTGGCGACTGGCGACTGCTCAACGATATCGAACGGCAGTTTCCTAGCAACATGATGCAGGTGGAATCGCTGCAAACCAATTATCGGTCGCAGCGCAATATCATCGATTTCAACAATACTTTCTTTACCACCTTGGCAAAGCAGGAATACGCCGACTTGACGGAGGAGGATATCAATGGTGCGGCATCTCTCGAACATGCTTACCATGATGTTTGCCAACAAGTACCCGACGCCAAGCCGGATCAAGGGTATGTGGAAATACAGCTCCTGCCTACCGAGGACTATAGCCAGCATACGCTGGAACTCCTGACGTCCCGTATCAGTCAACTGCTTGATGAGGGGGTACGGCAGTCGGACATCGCCATCCTCACGCGCACCAATACGGTGATTGGTGGTATTGCCAATTATATCACGGGTGAGTTGCCTGATGTCAACGTGGTGAGCGATGAGGCATTCAGACTGGACTATGCTGCACCTGTCAATCTGATTGTTGATGCCTTGTGGCTGTTGGCCCACCCCAACGACAAACTCGTCAAAGCACAACTGGTGAAGAATTACCATCAACTCATTCTCGACGATGTGAGCTGGACGCAAAGAGACTGCCTCCTTGCCACCAAAGACCTCGATGAGATGTTGCCCGAACCCTTTGTCAACGGGATGGAGGATCTGGTTCAGTTGCCATTGTTAGAACTGGCAGAACGAATCTACGATGTCTTCTCGTTACATCGTGTAACAAGCCAAAGTGCATACGTCTGTAAGTTTTTCGACATCCTTAGCGATTTCGCCATGGACAACAGTACGGGTATTGAAGCCTTCATAGACTATTGGAATCAGGACGCACATAAAAAGACCATCCAGAGCGACCAGGTGGAGGGAATACGCATTCTCACCATCCATAAGAGTAAAGGACTGGAGTACGACCATGTCATCATCCCCTACTGCAGTTGGAAAATGGAAATGGACGATACGCTGTGGTGTCACCCTCAGGTGGAACCCTTCAACCAACTTCCAGTTGCCTTGATTGACTACAGCAAGAGAATGCGTGAAAGCATCTATGCTTCCGATTATGAAGAGGAACACCTTCAGCTGACAGTCGATAACCTCAATATCCTCTATGTCGCTTTTACCAGAGCTTCCAAGAGTCTTTTCGTCATTGGAAAGCGCCAATCGGCCAAGACGCGTTCTTCCCAAATCATGAAGGTGTTGCCGCAGATTGCCGATCATCTTGCCGGAAGTACCATCGAGGGCATAGAAGATGAGGAGACGAACGTTGTCTTTACCTACGGCACGCCTGCAACACACACGCAGAAGACGCAGAAGCGTAGCAACAACGTGTTCCTGCAGATTCCAACACCTCTTGAGGTTTCTATGAAGACGTTCCGGCAGAACACTCAGTTCCGCCAGAGCAACAAAAGCATGGAGTTTGTGGCTGATGAAAACGATGAAGAGACGCTTACTGCCCAATCATACATCAAGATGGGTAATGTGCTCCACCATGTGTTCTCTACCATTCGTACCGTTGACGATATAGAGAGTGCCCTGTTGGAACTGGAACAGGAAGGTATCATCTACGACCAGGAGATTACTACGGCACGCCTCAAAGACATGCTGCGCAAGCGTTTACAGGACAGTCGCGTCAAGGCATGGTTCTCGCCATCTTGGACGCTTTATAATGAATGTACCATTCTTTCTACCGATGACAACGGCCATGTCGTGGAACGGCGGCCTGATCGCGTGATGAGCGACGGCGAACGTTTTGTCGTGGTCGATTTCAAGTTTGGACGCCCCAAACCTGAACACCAAACCCAGGTAAAGGAATACATGGAACTGATCCGGCAGATGGGACATTCACAGGTAGAGGGTTTCCTCTGGTATGTTTATACTAATAAAATTGAAACGGTATGAAGACATTTCTTGAATTTGTAGCAGAAGATATTATCAGCAAACAAGGTACAGACCTCTCACGGACGGCTATTGTTTTCCCCAACAAGCGTGCCTCGTTGTTCATCAACGAGCACCTCGCCCGATTGGCTGACCGCCCCATCTGGAGTCCGGCCTACCTCACCATTAGCGAACTCTTCCGGTCGCAATCGGAATGGAGCGTTGCCGATCCCATCAAACTGGTGAGCGATATCCATAAGACGTTTGTTGAGGTGACGGGAATTGATGAAACCTTAGACCACTTCTACGGCTGGGGACAGCTCCTCCTTGCCGATTTCGATGATATCGACAAAAACAGGGCTGATGCCGATCATGTCTTTGCCAATATCCGTGACCTTCACGAACTCGACGACATCAGTTATCTGACCGACGAACAACGTGCGGTCATTAAGCGCTTTTTCAGCAATTTCAACGATGACGATCATTCAGAACTCAAACAGCGGTTCCTGAAACTCTGGCAACACTTTGCCGATATCTATCATCGCTTCCGGCAGAAACTCGCTGACCAACAACTGGCATACGAGGGTATGTTGTATCGGGATGTGGTGGAGAAGAGATCCATCACCCTGAACTACGATACCTATATTTTCGTGGGCTTCAATCTCCTCAACAAGGTGGAGCAGGCGCTCTTCCGACATCTGCAACAGCAAGGTAAGGCTAAATTCTATTGGGATTTCGATGACTATTATATGAAAGGACATGAGGCTGGATTCTTTATCTCTCAATACCTCTCTTCCTTTCCCAACGAACTCGATCACTCACGGGAAGAGATCTATCGACAGTTTGCAAACGACAAACAGATCCGGTTTGTTGCTGCGCCAACAGAAAATATTCAAGCACATTATATTGCCGATTGGCTCGCTGATGAACAGCGGAAAAATGGTGGGAAACGCACGGCGATCCTCCTCTGCAACGAGAACCTCCTGCCCATGGTGATCCATTCCATTCCCGACAATATCGGAAAGGTCAATATCACCACGGGCTACCCCTTGGCGCAAACGCCCATCGCTTCACTCCTCACTCTATTGGTGGCATGGCAAACCTCAAACAAGCCAAAGTTTTACTATAAGACAATCCGTCAACATCCTTACAACAAATGGATTACCGACGAACTGCTCGATAGTTGCCAACAGCAGAGCGACTCCCATATCCATGCCATCCTCGATTGGCTATGCACCATCATCCGCACCATTGCCACCGACATGAGTCAGACCACTGATGCCGACCCTAATGCCATGGCATTACGATCGGAATCCATATTCCGCGCCTATACGTTAGTAAACCGTATGAAGGGATTGGCTGCTGATGGTGACCTGAATATTGATAGCGTCACCCTGCAACGCTTGCTCCGACAGTTGATACAGTCCACATCCATTCCATTTCATGGAGAACCGGCAGAAGGCATACAGGTCATGGGAATACTCGAATCGCGCAACCTCGATTTCGACCACATCATACTCCTGTCGTGCAACGAAGGCAATATGCCTAAAGGCGTCAACGACAGCTCATTCATTCCCCACAGCCTCAGAAAGGTGTACGGACTGACCACCGTCGAACACAAGACGGCTATCTATGCTTACTACTTCCACAGACTTCTGCAGCGTGCCACCGATATCACCTTGGTGTATAACAACGGTACTGACGATGGCAATGCCCATGAGATGAGTCGTTTCATGCTCCAACTCATGGTTGAAGCTCCACAGACCATTCAGCATCACTATCTCAAAGCGCAACAGGAACCGACCATTATGCAACCGCAGGCGATTAGCAAGACACCGGAAATCATGCAGATCCTCTACCGTAGATTTGTCAAACGCCCGAATACCAACAGGCCGCTGCTCACTCCGAAAGCCATCAACAGCTACCGTTCCTGCCCGTTGCAGTTCTTCTATCAGTATGTGTCCAACCTCTACGAACTCGATGATGATGAACTGCAGATTGACGACCGCCTTTTCGGTATTATCTTCCATGATGCTGCCCAACACCTTTATGAACAGATGACGCAACATGGGTGCCGGATTGAAAAGGCGCAGATTGGGCAGCTGCTGAAGTCAAAGACGGCCGTCGCCCAGGCTGTTGACACGGCTTTTCGCAAACAATTACCTGCCGGTGCTGCGCTCAACGGACTGCAACTCATCAATCGGGAGGTGATTATCCATTACTTGCGCCAACTGCTGAAGTTAGACTACCGACAGGCTCCTTTTGAGGTCTATAAACTCGAAGGACAGGTGATGTGCGACTGGCAAGTGAAGATGGGCGACCGACAGTTTACGACTACGATTGGCGGTACGATAGACCGCCTCGATGCTGTTGATTGCGATACTGCCAAAGAGCGCATCCGTGTGGTGGACTACAAGACGGGAGGAAGCCAGATGAAGATGGCAAAAGACGTGGATGATATCTTTGCCGACAACGACTCGCATCGTGGCTATTATCTCCAGACGCTGCTCTATGGCAATATCGTGGCGACCGACAGATCCGTCAATCCCCACCAGTTGCCGGTAAGTCCTGCCCTACTCTTCATCCAGCATGCCGCTTCCGACGATTACGACCCGACCCTCTGTTTTGGTAAGGAACCCATCAGCGACATACTTCCCTATCTGGAAGATTTCAATAGTCACCTAAAGACTGTGATCGACGAGATCTTCAATCCTGAGGTTGACTTCACGCCATCTCCCGATGGGAAAAGCTGTTCCAATTGCCCCTATACCAAACTCTGTGGTAAGATATCATAGGATGAGGCGAATGTCCAACAAGATAATCCATGTCATGTGGGAGAAAATCCAGTTTTGTTTTGGTTTTTCGCCCACATCATCGTAACTTTGCACCAATGATTAGCAAAAACCAAATAAAATGGGTTCACAGTCTCGAACTCAAGAAGAACCGCCGTCGTGAAGGACTTTTCGTTGCAGAAGGTCCGAAAGTGGTAGGCGATCTCCTGCGTGCCGGTTTCAAGGCACGTCAGATTTTCGCCACTACGATGATGACCGCCGACACACAACTCGTTACCAACGAAGAACTCCAGCGCATCAGTTTCTTGCAACATCCGCAAGAGGTGTTGGCCGTACTTGAAATCCCCGCAAACACCGCCCCCATAGCCCCAGAAGGTCATCTCTCGCTGGCACTTGATGGTGTCCAGGACCCAGGCAACGTAGGAACCATCATCCGTATAGCCGATTGGTTTGGCATCGACTGCATCTATTGTTCCCCCGACACCGCAGACATTTACAATCCCAAGGTAGTACAAGCCACCATGGGAAGCATCGCCCATTTACCCATCGTCTATACTGACCTCCCACAATTTCTCGACAGCCTTCCTGAAACATTCCCAGTCTATGGCACATTGCTCGATGGCAACAACATCTATGACCAATCCCTTACAAGTGAAGGCATTATCGTGATGGGAAATGAAGGAAACGGAATCTCCGAAGCGATACGCCAACGCATCACCCGTCGCATCCTCATCCCCAATTTCCATCAGGGTAGCGAGCGCGCAGAGAGTCTGAATGTCGCCATTGCCACAGCCATCACTTGCTCCGAATTCCGCCGCAGACAGTAGTGTATTCTTTTATTATCCACGGACCACACGGAGTGTTATAAAGTCCTTCCCAAAAGCGAGGAACTCGAGCGCATTTCAGTCGAGATTTTTATTTAAAGATTTTATTTCCGTCTAATATCCGTTTAAATTGGCATACGCCTTTGTTTTCTCGCCATGGCATAATTAAAGCGAGCTTTATTCTGCTCATGGCTTAACGAAAACAATCCGATGATTGATTTCTGTGTGACCTTTTCCGGAGCACCAACGCAAGAAAGATCCGTGTCGTCAGTGTGATCCGTGGATTTTCGTTGCTTCGCAAAAAAAGAACATGGGGACAGGAATCTGCCCCCATGTTTCATCATTTTGCTTTTTGATAGGTTCTTTGTATATTATCATATTCTATTTCCTGCGACTCTTGAAAAATGCTTCAAAGAAATCCATCTGGCGCTGGTTGGGCAGGCGGTCGAGGTGGAATCCCTCATGGATGATCATCACCGTGGGTTTGTCCTGTTTGTAGGTAGTCCAATAGGGCAGCGAGTCACCGTTGGGATTGCCTGTCTTAGTGAAGTTAATCCAATAGCGCGACATGATTTGCTGCATGTGACGCTCGGTATCGGTCATGCGACCGCCCTTAAAGCTGAATCCGTAGATGAAAGGCATCTCAGCAACATGGCTGGCACCGCCTCTTTTGCTGCGGAGAATGGTGTTTTCGGAGTCTTGGTCGAAGTAGTACATATATACACGTCCCTTGCCGGTCTTGGTCTGGAGGTTGGCCCAGGCGTAGGTGCCCCAGGCAAAGCTACCGTCGCGGAAGATGTCTGACAGCGCGAAACAGGCCTCCTGTTCGTTGGTGGCGGGGTATATCTCCAGCAGACGGTCGGCCCAGTCGCCATAGATGTCCTTGACCCGTTTCTGATAGGCTTCGACGGGCATGGGGAACGCGAACAAGGAGCCTTCGTCGGAGTTGGTGCCGATGAGGATGTCAACGTCGTTGTATTGTCCGGCCTCGTAGAGCTTGTACTGGTCGTCTATGATGGCATGGCCGTCAACCACAGGCCAGAATGTATCCGGCTGGGACTTGTCAACGAGCTGCTGGAACGGCACCTTGCGCATTTGCTTGAGGTTCTTCTTGCCGAGGCGCTTTTGGAAACCGATACCGGCCTGCTCGGCACTACGCACCGTACACACGGCGACATTTCCGTCGCGCTTCTCACCGACGGGCCAGAACGAACTTCCGCTCTCGCAGATGGCGGCGCGGAACAGTCCCTTGGTTAACGGCGAAGCACAGAGGATGCTCACGGAGATAGCTCCTGCAGACTCGCCGGCAATGGTCACCTTCTCAGGGTCGCCGCCAAAGGCCGCAATGTTGTTGTGCACCCATCGCAGGGCTTCTATCTGGTCGAGTATTCCGTAGTTACCGGAGAGGCCACCAGCCTCCTTGCTGAGTTCCGGATGACTCATGAAGCCGAGTGCTCCAAGGCGGTACTCAATGCTGACATAAACGATGCCCTCACGGACAAAGCTCTCCTGCGTGCCGCTGTACGATCCGGTGAGGAAACCACCGCCGTGAATCATCACAAACACGGGCAGGCGCTCATCAGATGACTTTGCGGGTGTCTCAACGCTCAGGTACAGGCAGTCCTCACTCATTGGAATCTCGTTGCCGTTCTGGTTGGGGTCGGTTGGTTGTGGGGGACGGTTGCCCCACTTGTCGGCCTTGTACACTCCTGTCCACGGTTTTTTCGGCACGGGAGCCTTCCAGCGCAGGTTGCCTATAGGTGCCTCTGCGTATGGAATGTTCATATACAGGGCGTGGCCGTTGCGGCTGACACCCTCAATCTCTCCCTGCGCAACATTGGTGCGCAGCAGTTGTGCTGTGGCGCTGGTTTCTATCGCCAACAGTGCACAAACTAAAATAAACCATTTGTTTTTCATATTCTGCTCGTGTTAATGAATAGATGTTGCAAAATTAATAAATAATTTTGATATGGTGCAAATGTGTGTGATAAAATTCGGGTGGAATGCGACATTAATGGCGTTGGAGTTGGAAACGGACGACAAGGGGGAGGTGGTCGCTGAAACCATTTTGGAAACGGTATCCGTTGTAGGTGCGAAACGGTTTGTGACCGCCATACTTCTTGTCTGGTTCAAGAAGGAAGGGGGCGTCATTGATATGACAGTATTCCAGATGGGGCAATAACGAGGGGCTGACGAAGATGTGGTCGATGCCTTGCCAATGGCCAAGATAACGGTAGGAGGCTTTCGCTACGCCATGTCTGCCCTTAACTCCCTTGCTGATATTATGGTAGCCGTGTGCTTCTAATGCTGTGAGCACAGGACTGTCTGCAACATCGTTGAAGTCGCCTGTGATGATGATTTTGGCTGTTGGCGACTGCACTTGGATGCGGGTTGCCTCGGTAGTGATGCGTTGCAATACGCTTTGTCGCCATAACTGTGACGAGCGAGCGCCACTCAGCTTGCTGGGGGCATGGACAACAAAGATATGGAGGGTGTCGCCAGAGATGTATTTCCCCTTGACGTAGAGGATGTCGCGCGTGGGACGCATGCCTTCCATGGGTTCTACTGTCAGACAATCGTAACAGAGGGGACGGAAGACTAATGGCTGGTATAAGAGTGCCACGTCAATTCCACGACTGTCGGCGGACTCTGTCATGAGGTAATGATATCCTGCATTGCGAAGTAATGACCGACGGGTGAGGTCATGGAGCACGCGGTCGTTTTCCACTTCTGTCAACGCGATGAGATTAGGGAGTCCCCATGATGCGGTATCGTTACTGCACGACATGATCTCCTGGGCAATATGGCGCTGTTTCAGCCAATAGCGCTGAGGCGACCAACGGCGTACGCCACCTTCTACCCACTCGGTATCGTTTTTCCCTGGGTCGTGTTCGTAATCGAAGAGATTTTCGCAATTGAGTTCTACCAGTGTGAGCCACACGGTAACGACAAGGACTCCTATAGACATAGGCGTGAAAAGGAAAAAAGGCGCACCCCTGATGAGGATGCGCCGTGATGATAAAATGTTTATTTTGTAACGCGTTCAAGCCATTTGACCATGCCGAACATGACACCCATGGAAATGAGGCAGACCACGAGGAATACGGACCAGCACATCCATATGGGCCACTTATTGTACATCAACGGGCCAATCCACAAGAGGAGGTTGCCTACGGCTGTGGCACCGAGCCACAAGCCCTGACAGAGACCCTGCAGGTGTTTGGGAGCTACCTTTGAAACAAACGAGAGTCCCAATGGTGAGATGAACAGTTCTGCTACGGTGAGGAAGAAATATACGACGATGAGAACCCAAGGTCCTGCCTTCATGGTAGCCTTAGCGGTATCGCCCATCATCTTGAATTCCTCGGCTGAGGGATAACCCTGCATCATAGAATAGATGGCAAGGAAGAGATAAGCCAATCCGGCAATACCCATACCGTAGGCTATCTTACGTGGGGTAGAGATGGCGCGTCCGGCACGTGTCAGACTTCCGAAAATCCACATGATGGCCGGTGTGAGGGCAATAACGAAGAATGGGTTTACTGCCTGCCAAATCTCAGGAGCTATGGTGTCGGTAACCACAAAGTCGCGTGCGAAGAGACTGAGTGACATACCATTCTGGTGGAATGAGAACCAGAAGAATACGGCGATACCCAACACAGCAAAGAGGGCGAACATGCGCTGCTTGATTTCTGTTGCCATTTCACGCTTTTCCTCTTCGGTATATTCCTCTGCCTTAACAGCTTCTTTCTTACCTGGTGTGGGGAAGATGTTACGAGAAGAGATGAAGATGACCAGCGAAATCAGCATGGCCACTACCGATGCAATGAAGGAATAGTGGATACCGGTGTTGAAGATATTCAGATAGTGAGAGCAGAACGCTGTCAGGTCTCCGCCTGTCTGTCCTCCCACCTTGGTCACCAACTCACCCAGATTGTTGAGGGCATCTGCCGAAAGCGCTGCACCATTGTTGATATACTGGTGGCAGAGGGCTGGCAGCGAAGCATCATAACTGAGGTTGTTGACCTGCAACCACCATGAGCGAAGCATGGGAGCTACGAAAGGTGCAACGAGTCCTCCAATGTTGATGAACACATAGAAGATCTGGAAACCAGAGTCACGCTGACCTTTGGCGATGCGGAGTGCTTCTTCGCCTTTTTTGGCAGCTTCCGCTTCAAAATTATCGTACATCTGACCGACGATCGCCTGAAGGTTGCCTTTAAACAGACCGTTACCGAAGGCAATGAAGAACAGTGCCAAACAGGTCAGGGGCAGCAGCCACGACACATTATTGCTGGTTGCCATAACAGGCACAGACAGGATGACGTAGCCCAGAGCCATCACCACAAGACCAGTCATGATGGTGCCTTTGTAGTTTTGTGTACGGTCAGCAATGATACCGCCCACTAGGCTTAGCACATAGATGCCGGCATAGAAGAAAGAGTAAATCACACCGCTTGTTTCGTCAGACAAGCCGAATTTAGAGCAGAGGAAGAGCACGAGCACGGCATTCATAATGTAATAGCCGAAGCGCTCACCCATGTTGCTGAGTGCTGCAAGTAGCAGACCTTTTGGATGGTTTTTAAACATAGAAATATTTATTTGATTTTAGAGTTGTTGGTTTTAAACACGTCGAAAAGATAGGTTAACTTGACGACGATCTGTCCGAAATTGGATTTACCGAAATAATCACTCTTGGTATTCCCAAAGATATTGCCGAGTCCATAGTAATAGCGGCCTTCGAGCAGGAAGTGTCCCAGTTTGGGGTGTGAATATTCCATTCCGGCTCCTACGGCGATACCGTAGTCGAACTTATTCTCCACCGCCATCGTGTCTTGTGCTGTGATGTAGGAAGCACGCTGTTCTGTCGGTTCGTATCCTTTCACAAGATTGGTATTGGTCTTCTCGTTGAGGAAGAAACCCACCTGCGGACCTAACTGGAAAAAGCCTTGCAGTCCATTGCGCTCACGTCCCCACCCCAGTCGTGCCATGACAGGAATCTGCACATAGTTCATCTTGCGCTCATAGTAGAGCGGATGGTCGGGATCGTCAGCATAGAAGCAGGGGTTGTCGTTGACATCGAGGATATCTTCTTTCCATCCTGTTTGTACGTAGTTGACTTCTGCTACAACGGCACAGATGCTTTTGAAATATTTCTCGCACGTGTAACGCAGGGTGATACCGCCGCTTAAACCAGCGAGCTGTTTCTGCGGAACGCGAGGTGAGAAGCCTACGCTACTCATCATCATGCCACCGTTTACACCGATGGCAAACTCGTTACGATAGTCGCCTACCTGTGCTGACAGTCTTGTGGCGATGACCAGTCCTGTGAGTATGAGTATGTATCGGCACTTCTGCGTGGCGCTTATTGTCAGTTTCTGTTTTTTCATGTCCTTCCTATGGTGTTAGAACTTGATGATTTCAGTTTTACGTCCTGTGGTGAAGTGTACAAAGAGTGTACTCTTGTTTTGCAGTCCGCCGTTTCCAAGACGCTCGAAATGAAGTGGTGTCTGAATAGGCGTGTAGCCTACCATGCCCGATGCTCCGGTAAACTTCTTACCGTAGAGGTGGAGTCCCTTGATGAAGAAATAGGCGTGGTCGAAACCCGTAATGGCAAACCGAGGAAGGGCGTTCATCATATCGGCATGGAAATTCCACCGGTATTTGAGATTGATTCTATCGGTCTTCGACGACAGGGGATTCATATAGAACGTTGCCGGGATATAGGTGTCGAAACGGTAGAAATTATCGAGTTGATGACGGGTGTAGAGCATCCATTCGGTATAGCCAAAGAGCGTGATCTGCATTTCCGGGTATATGGTCTTGAGTCCGCTGAGGCGTGCCAGAGCCACACCGAGCTGTGGAGAACGCCCCGTGTTCAGAACAACAACATTACGCTTGGTCATACTGAACGATTTACGAAACATTTCTTCGCCCGATTTCAGATTGGTCACATTATAGGTCATGTGCTTGGCTTCGAGGCGACGACGAAGAGGGAAGGTGAAATTACCTTTCTTACTGGTGGTATCGTTGCAATCAATGATGACGGTATGGCAGTCGGAGAAGCGTTGCAGGAAATGAGTGATATAGGAATCATTCTGCAAATCCTGCGACTGAAACACCTGATAGATATTTCTGTTGGTAGTGAGTTCCGGCGCATTGATAGAGAACGGTATCAACAGGCGGATATCATTCTTCTTCACGAAATCACTCATGGGCTTCACCATTTTAGAATAGAGCGGACCGATAATCAAATCGCGGTCGGCAGCATGGGGATCCTGCAAGAACTTGTTGATGTCTGAATCTTCAGCCACATTCCATGCTCTCACATCGGTAGAGATACCGTTGGCTCTCAAACTATCGCAAGCCATGAGTACACCTCTATAATATTCTGTCATGCGCTTGCCGTCACCGTTAATATCGTGCAAGGGTAACATGATGCCGATGCGTATTTCACGCTGCGTCATGTCACAGTCTTGTACTTGCGGCTTAGCGGGCATCTTGATTTCTGATGTTGCCCCTGCTGAATTTCCTGCCGAGGGATGATTAGACGGCCAGGGGATTTTGATATATTCGCCTTTCTTCAATTCATAGCCTGGCGTATTCATCTCCGGGTTTGCCTTGATGAGTTCCTCAATGGTGAGCCCATTGTCTTTGGCAATACCAAAAATGGTTTCCTTACGCTTCACTTTATGGAGCTCGCGGTAAGAATTAAGCTGCGCACAGGCTGTCTCTGCCATGAAGGCAAAGAGGCCAAGAAAGAGGAGTTGACGTAATATTCCGTTCTTCATTTCCATCATATTTTAGTCTTTCGCCTACAAAATTACAAAAAAAGATGCGGTAAATCTACATTTTTCCGTAAATTTGCAAAAATATTAGTATATGACACTCAAAATAGCACTGACAACGTCACTTTTTCTCCTTCTCTCACTGCCCGTCTGCGCACAAACGGACAACAGCGAAACAACGGAGAGCCGCTTGGAAATGCCCAATGCCTTCTCGCCAAACGGTGATGGCATCAACGACATCTATCAGGCGAAGTCGAACTATGAAAACATCGTTTCGTTTCGTGCCACCATTTTCAATCGGAAAGGGCAACGCCTCTACGAATGGAGCGAGATCACTGGAGGATGGGACGGTAGCAGCGGAGGACATCCCGCGAAAGACGGAGTCTATTTTGTGCGTGTGGTGGCCAAAGGCGGCGACGGTCGCGACTACGACATCAAGAAAGCCGTGACCTTGCTGCGACAATTCAACGAATCAACTGAAATGAGATGAACAACGACGAAAAAATCAACGTATGGGGCGCTCGCGTCCATAACTTAAAAAACATAGACGTGGAGATTCCACGCCACTCCCTAACCGTGATCACCGGACTGAGCGGATCGGGTAAATCGTCATTGGCCTTCGACACCATCTTTGCCGAAGGACAACGCCGCTATATTGAAACCTTCTCTGCCTATGCCCGTAACTTCCTGGGAGGCATGGAGCGACCTGACGTGGATAAGATAACAGGTCTGTCGCCCGTTATCAGCATTGAACAAAAGACTACCAACAAGAATCCCCGTTCTACCGTAGGTACAACGACAGAAATCTACGACTACCTGCGTCTGCTCTTCGCCAGAGCAGGCAAAGCCTACAGTTACGCAACTGGCGAGGAGATGGTGAAATACACAGAAGAGAAGGTCATCGACATGGTGGCAGCAGACTATAGCGGCTGCAAAATCCTCATCATGGCTCCTGTGGTAAGAGGCAGAAAGGGTCACTACCGCGAACTCTTTGAAAGTATGCGGCGAAAGGGCTATCTCCATATCAGAGTGGATGGCGAAGTGAAAGAAATCACACGGGGCATGAAGGTGGACCGCTATAAAAACCACGATATCGAAGTGGTCATCGACCGGTTGGCTGTCAAAGGCAACGATGACGAACGACTCAAGAAGAGCATCCGCATCGCCATGAAACAAGGAGACGGTCTGCTGATGGTCATGAATCACGACACGGGAGCAGTCAAATATTTCTCACGCCGGCTGATGTGTCCAACAACGGGAATCTCCTATAGCGACCCCGCCCCCAACACCTTCTCGTTTAACTCACCGCAAGGTGCGTGCCCTCGCTGTAAAGGTCTGGGATACATCAATGAAATAGATCTCGGTAAAGTGATTCCTAAACGCAACATGAGCATTTACGAGGGAGCCATCGTGCCATTAGGAAAATACAAAAACCAAATGATATTCTGGCAAATCGATGCCATCCTCAAGAAATACGACTGTACGCTAAAAACAAAAATTGAGGACATCCCCGATGATGCGCTCAACGAAATACTCTACGGTTCGTTGGAAACGGTGCGCATCGACAAAGAACTGGTTCATACGTCAAGTGACTACTTCGTAGATTTCGACGGTGTAGTGAAATATCTGCATGATGTGATGGAAAATGGCGAGAGCAGCAACGGACAGAAATGGGCGGACCAGTTTCTTGCCGAATGTGTATGTCCGGAATGTAAAGGACAAAAGCTCAATCAGGAAGCACTCTCCTATCGCATCTGGGATAAAAACATTTCGCAGCTTGCCAATATGGACTTGGTAGAACTGCGCGAATGGCTCAACGAGGTGGGAAACCACATGGACGACCAACAACGGCAGATTGCCACAGAAATACTCAAGGAGATTCGCACACGAATAGATTTCCTCCTTGAAGTAGGTCTTGACTACCTGTCGCTCAACAGACAGGCAGCAACGCTGTCGGGAGGTGAAAGCCAGCGCATACGTCTTGCCACGCAAATCGGTTCACAGTTGGTCAATGTGCTCTATATCCTTGACGAGCCAAGCATCGGACTGCACCAGCGCGACAACGACAGACTCATCCGTTCGCTGAAAGAGCTACGCGACCTCGGCAATACGGTCATCGTAGTGGAGCACGATCGCGACATGATGCTCAATGCCGACTATATTGTGGATATTGGGCCGAAAGCAGGAAGAAAAGGTGGAGAGGTGGTCTTCCAGGGAACCGTTGAGGAGATGATGCACACCAATACCATCACCGCCCAATACCTCAAAGGCGAGCAACAGTTGCAAAGAGGACGCCACAGAAAAGGCAACGGCCAGTTGCTGACGTTGCGAGGATGCCGAGGCAACAACCTCAAGAACATCGATGTTTCGTTTCCTTTAGGATGCCTGATTCTCGTCACAGGAGTCAGCGGTTCGGGAAAATCAACGATGATCAACGAAACGCTCTACCCCATCCTCTCCCAGCATTTCTACCGTTCGTTGCAAAAACCCATGCCCTACGACAGTATTGAAGGACTGGAGCATATCGACAAGGTGGTCAATGTGGATCAGAGTCCCATAGGACGCACTCCACGATCAAACCCAGCCACATATACGGGGGTCTTTGCCGACATACGATCACTCTTCGTGAATCTGCCAGAAGCACAGATTCGAGGTTATAAGCCAGGACGCTTCTCGTTTAATGTCAAAGGCGGAAGATGTGAAACCTGTGGTGGAAACGGATACAAAACGATAGAAATGAACTTTCTGCCCGACATACAAGTACCGTGTGAAACCTGCCATGGCAAGCGATACAACAGGGAGACGCTGGAAGTGAGGTTCAAGGGAAAATCTATTGCCGATGTCTTAGACATGACCATCAACCAGGCCGTCGAATTCTTTGAAAATGTGCCCGATATCTTGAGGAAGATCAAAACCATACAGGATGTGGGATTGGGATACATCAAACTCGGACAACCTTCGACAACGCTCTCTGGAGGTGAAAGCCAGCGCATAAAACTTGCCACAGAACTGTCGAAAAAAGATACGGGCAAAACCCTTTATATCCTTGACGAGCCAACCACGGGACTTCATTTTGAAGACATCAGAATCCTTATGGATGTTTTACAGAAACTGGTAGATCGTGGAAATACCGTTATCGTCATAGAGCACAACCTCGACGTCATCCGCCAAGCGGACTACATCATCGACATGGGGCCGGAGGGCGGACGAAAAGGCGGTGAGGTGCTTTCTGCCGGTACACCAGAAGAAGTGGCGAAGAGCAAAAAGGGATTCACGCCCAAATTCCTGCTTGAAGAAATGAAGAGAAATAGTGACGCTCCCGACAAACCCTGTGGAGGTAGCTGTGCAGATGCTTGAAACAAGTTCTTTGTAAACAAATGAAAAGTCTACAAGGTCATTAATTTGGCGAAGCAAGTGCTTCTGTGGAACGACCTTGCCATATAGACCGGAATAATCGGTAAACTGGAATGTTTCTTGTTGTGGCCAGCATATCTCTCTAAATATGCTATAAAGGTACAAAAAAATAATGCACATATGCGAGCAAAGCGCCCTACACATGAGCATTATTTTTAGACATAAAAGAATTTGAGAGGTTTTTCAGTGCTCTCCATCGAACTTAACTTTCGATGGGAGCAACTCTCAAATTTATGTAGAATATAAAGATTGGTCAGAAACTGTATGAGAGGGTGCAGAGTACCTGATGGCGCTTGTCGCTCACACTAACAGGTGAACACTCATTGACCTCGGTCTGACGCACATTGTCGGCATCAATATAATCGGCTGAATAATAACTCATGAAGGGATAGAAATCGCCGTTGCGCTGACTATACTGGTAAGCCAAGTCTAAACGGAACTTGTCGAAGGTGAAACCTACACCTGCCGTGATACGGTCGGTTGCCCCCCAGTTCGTATAGTCGGTGGTCGAAGCATAATAGACACCCGGAGAGTCGATGGTCTGGTCGCGCACAGCACCTTTGTTAAACATCGGAGTCACGTGGTTATAACCCAAACGAATGGCGAAACTCTTATCAGGACGGAACTCGCCTCCGAGTTTGATAGTGCTCACACCTTTGAGATTCTTCTTGGTCAACTGGTTCATATAAAACTCACTACTGCTATTCTCATGATAGCCATCGTAGTAGTCGTAATAGGCATCGTCGATGGTGCGCATGTCACACGAAGCGTAGTCTGCATATTCATAAACGGCTCCAAGGGCAATCTGATTACCAATGGTGTGACCGAGGCTTATGCCAAACTTCCATGGCGTATTGAAACGGAAATCCTCACTGGCTGCCGACTTATCAACATTGGAACCAATAGTGGTGTAGTTCTCTGTGGTGAGCTTATAGAAGGTGGGAGTAGCTACAGAGAGACCGATGCGGAAGGGAGACTCTTCAATGGGACGGAAGATGGCACCTGCCTTGATATTGAAACCTGTTCCCGTAATATTGTGCTGATCGCTGATGAGCACACCATCTATATGATCTTGGTTTGGCTGTAAAGTCTCGTAATACTCGCTGTAGTCCTTATAGTGAACATCGCTAATACCTATGGTAAGACCAAGATAGAGGCGGTTTTTTTTATTACCACTGATATTGATGTCGTAGTTGCCTATGTAGCCTGAGGTGGCACGGTTGAAGTCGTACATATCGCCTCCATAACCCACAACATATTTTTCATGCGTATCAGGATCTTCTTGGAGCAGCAAATTACCCAGATAAATATCGTCAAGCTGCGAATAAGCCAACGAATTCTTATTGAGCAGTCCGTTCATGTCCTTGAGCGTGGTCTGCAAACTCTGCGACGAACCATTCAACTTGGCTGCAGCGGTGAGTATCTGATTGAAATTGCGGCTTTTGTGATAGTTGAAACCAAAATTGAGGAAACTGCTCACACCGGTTCTGGTGCTGAGCACCACACCAATCTGGTCAAACGACACATTGGTCTTGTTGGCATTGGCAAACGAGGCGGCATCCTGCAAATTGACAAAGCCAAACGAAGTGCTCACCTGTCCCTTGCGAAACAATCCGATACCGGCAGGATTGGTACCGATTGTGGAAATATCTGCGCCAAGCGCATCCATGGCTCCACCCATACCCACATAACGGGCTGTACCATTCAGGTCTTCTGTAGATAATGCTGCGGCATCATACGAGTCGCCAACGGCTGGCACCTCAGATTGTGCCTGCATCTGAACTGCTGCGGCAGAAGCCAGCATGACAGCGGTAATTGCTTTTATATTCATAGTCGTATTTTGTTTTCGTTGATAAAATATTTGTATCTCTCACCAAATAGCGATGACGCATCAGCGGCGTCCGCCATAGTTATGACCGCCTCCTACTGAGCGTCCACCACCAGAACGGCTGCTTCCGCCAAACGACGAACCGCCATTGCTGTAAGACGGACGGCTGTAAGAACTGTTGCTGTTACTGTTGTAAGAGCGTGAACGATATCCGCCCAAATCGCGTGCATTGTTACGCTGACCGCGGGTGCCGTAGTCTATGTTACTATTACGCTGACCACGATAGCCTGCCAGACTACCTCCCCGGCGGTTGGCATTACTGTCGGTGTTGCCTGCGTATTTATGATGTGAATAGCCTGAGCGACTCCACGATCTGCCGGCATGCACAGGACCTGAGATATGGACTCCTCCTCCCCAACCCCAATAGGGACGATCCCAGTAATAGCCGTAATGCCAAGGACTGTACCAAGTGGAATAATAATAAGGTGAATACCATCCCCAATAAGAACTATAGTACCAGGGATCATACCATGGGTCATACCATGACGAACGCCAAGGACTGTACCACGAACCGTACCAAGCATCGTACCATCCCGGACGCACACCTGTCCATCTTCCGTCGCGGTAACCTTCCCAATAGGCTTCACTGGGCGTATAACCGTCAAAACGACTCATCTTACGCGTACAAGCGTAGTCGTCGGCTTCTGAATATGCGGAATCAGGATAGACACCCTCTGTTGCTGAGAAATTGATAATATCATTGCCTGCCGAATCAATGGGAGCAACAGAAGACCATGCACGACGATTGTACTCGCGCGATGATTTCTTACTACCAGAATAATAGGTGTCTGCGGGCATTCCGTAGGATTTGAGTTCTTTGGCTTTCGATTCCTTGGTGGGAACGAAATACATATCGTCATCCTGTGCCATAGAGAGCATCGGGAGACTCACCAAAATCGTTGTCATTAAGATAATCTTCTTCATATCTCATTGCATTTTTATAATTTCACATTGCAAATTTATTATCAAATATCATGCAAATTTAGGGATTTTCCCTAAGAAGGGGTAGGTTTTTCCCTATTTTTTGTAATTTTGCACAAAAATAAAGCAATAAGATGAAGTATTTTGAAGTAGATTTCCAATTATCGCCTCTCTCGCAAGACGCTTGCGACATTTTGGCAGCACTTACTGCCGACGCAGGATTTGAATCCTTCGAAGAAACGCAACACGGCATACGGGGCTACGTACAGCAACCATTACTCGATAGACAAGCACTCGAAGATATAGTAAACAACTTCCCTATAATGGGAACCAATATAATTTACACAATAAACAAGGCAGAAGACAAAGACTGGAACGAGCAATGGGAACAGGAAGGCTTCGAACCTATCATCGTAGGCAACAACAGACTGGCGATTCACGATGGGCGACACCTGCCAACCCAACCTGCCGACATCAGTGTGGAAATAGATGCACGACTGGCATTCGGCACGGGCACCCACGAGACTACCCAGATGATTTGCGAATGGATGCTCGATATGCCCATGAAAGACTTACGCGTCATGGATGCGGGATGCGGAACGGGCATTCTCGGCATTGTTGCACTAAAACTCAAAGCAAACCATGTAACTGCCTACGACATAGATGAATGGAGTAGCGACAACACTTGCCACAATGCCGTTATCAACCGTGTTGACAGTCAATTGTCTGTTTACTGTGGCGATGCCTCCCTACTCGATTCCAAAACTGCCGACTACGATTTGGTACTTGCCAATATCAACCGCAACATCCTACTCAACGACATGCCTCGCTTTTGTCAAATCATGAAGCAAGATGCTAAACTCATTCTCAGCGGATTCTATACCGAAGATATTCCGTTGCTTGAAGCACGTGGAAAGGAACTCGGGCTTACATTGACAGGTGCGAAAAACCGCGACAAATGGGCTTCCATCATCATGCAACGCGTAAATAATGCGTAAATAAATAGGTGGAATCATTTCGCCAATTCGCAACTTTTTGTTACCTTTGCATAGCAAAAAAAAGAAAAAAATTCATAAACACACATAATTATGCTTACACTTAAACTCATCAACGAGGAAACAGAACACGTCATCAGCGGACTGGAGAAGAAACAGTTCAAAGGTGCACGCGAGGCCATCGAAGAAGTATTGGCCGTGGACAAGAAACGCCGTGAGACCCAGCAGCAGTTGGACAAAAATCTAAGCGAACAGAAACAGCAGGCTGGACAGATTGGCAAACTGATGAAGGAAGGAAAACGCGAAGAGGCGGAAGCTATCAAGAAAGAAGTGGCTGCCATGAAAGAGTCCTCTAAACAACTGGAACAGCAGATGGGTGAAGCACAGGAAACCCTGGTAAAACTGCTCTGTCAGATACCAAACATCCCTTACGATGAAGTGCCCGAAGGAAAAGGCGCAGAAGACAACCATGTGGTAAAGAGCAATCAGAAGGAATGCGACGGAACAGATACCGTGGGAACATGGACTGCCAACCCCAAAAACGATGAAGCAAAAGTGCCCCACTGGGAACTTGCCAAAAAATACAACCTCATCGACTTTGACCTCGGTGTGAAGATTACCGGTGCCGGATTTCCCGTTTATATTGGTAAAGGTGCACGCCTGCAGCGCGCCCTCATCAACTTCTTCCTTGACGAGGCACGCAAGAGCGGATACACCGAAGTCATGCCACCTACCGTGGTCAACGCTGCTTCTGGATACGGAACTGGACAGCTGCCCGACAAAGAGGGACAGATGTACCACTGCGAGGTAGATGATTTCTATCTCATCCCTACTGCCGAAGTGCCCGTGACCAATATCTACCGTGATGTCATTCTCGACGAGTCGCAACTTCCTATCAAAAACTGTGCCTACACTGAGTGCTTCCGTCGCGAGGCTGGATCATATGGTAAAGACGTGCGTGGACTGAACAGACTGCATGAGTTCTCAAAAATTGAACTCGTACGCATCGACAAGCCCGAACACTCAAAACAGAGTCATAAGGAAATGCTCGATCACGTAGAGGGACTGCTCAAAAAACTCGAACTCCCCTACCGCATCCTCTTGCTCTGCGGAGGCGACCAGTCATTCACCTCTTCCATCTGCTATGATTTCGAGGTTTATTCTGAAGCACAGGGGCGCTGGCTCGAAGTATCGTCAGTTTCCAATTTCGATACCTATCAGGCCAACCGTCTGAAATGCCGCTATCGTCGTGCCGACAACAAGAAGATCGAGCTCTGCCACACTCTCAACGGTTCGGCTCTCGCACTCCCACGTATCGTGGCTGCCATTCTCGAAAACAATCAGACTGAGAAGGGCATTGTCATTCCAAAGGCACTCGTACCATACACTGGCTTCGACATCATCGACTAAACAGAAGCCTCATACTAAACAAAAACAATACAAGCCAACATCATGAACAAAATCGTAAGGAAAGAGCAATTCTCTGAGAAGGTATTTCTCTTCGAGATAGAAGCTCCCCTGATTGCCAAAAGCCGTAAGGCTGGCAACTTTGTCATCGTGCGTATCGGTGAGAATGGTGAGCGCATGCCGTTGACCATTGCCGGTGCCGACATTGCCAAAGGCACCATCACACTCGTCGTACAGCAAGTAGGTCTATCATCAAAAAAGCTTTGCATGCTCAATGAGGGTGACTATATTACCGACGTGGTAGGACCACTGGGCAACCCCACACGCATCGAAAACTACGGCACCGTCGTCTGTGCTGGAGGTGGACTCGGTGTGGCTCCTATGCTGCCCATCATCCAGGCACTCAAAGCTGCCGGAAACCGCGTATTGTCAGTCATGGCAGGCCGCTCTAAAGACCTCATCATTCTGGAAGACAAAGTGCGTGAAAGCAGCGACGAAGTGATCATCATGACCGACGATGGCAGCTATGGCGAGAAAGGCGTGGTGACCATTGGTATTGAGAAATTCGTAGAACAGGAACACATCGATAAGGTGTTTGCCATCGGACCTCCTATCATGATGAAATTCTCAAACCTCACCGCACAGAAGCACAATATTCCTTGCGAGGTGTCACTCAATACCATCATGGTGGATGGTACAGGTATGTGTGGTGCCTGTCGCCTGAGCATCGGTGGTAAAACCAAGTTTGTCTGCATCGACGGACCTGAATTTGACGGTGCACTCGTTGATTGGGATGAGATGTTCAAGCGCATGGGTACTTTCAAAGAGGCTGAGCAGGAAGAGCTGCAACACTTTGAAGAACACCTCAACGCATGCAAGAAATGCGACAAGCAGAAGAAAAACACCGACGTGGAGATGGACGTAGAGCCTACCGACGAACCCATGGAAGTGCTTATCGACCGCAATGCACCATGGCGAGATGAACTCCGCAAGAGCATGAAACCCAAAGAGCGTACTCAGATTGAGCGCGTGAAGATGCCAGAACTCGACCCTGTCTATCGTGCAACAACACGTACCGAAGAGGTCAACATCGGCCTCACCAAGACCATGGCGATGACCGAGGCCAAACGCTGTCTGGACTGCGCAAAACCCACCTGTGTGGAAGGCTGTCCTGTAAACATCAACATCCCTTCGTTCATTAAAAATATAGAGCGCGGACAGTTCCTTGCAGCTGCAAAGGTGCTGAAAAACACCTCTGCCCTACCTGCTGTCTGCGGACGTGTATGTCCACAGGAGAAACAGTGTGAGAGCAAATGTATCCACCTGAAGATGAACGAACCTGCAGTAGCCATCGGCTATCTGGAGCGCTTCGCGGCCGATTATGAGCGCGAGAGCGGCAATAGCAGTCTTCCTGAAATTGCTCCCGCCAACGGCATAAAGATTGCCGTAGTAGGATCAGGTCCTGCCGGACTCTCCTTTGCTGGCGATATGGTTAAGAAAGGCTATGAGGTCCATGTCTTTGAGGCGCTACACGAGATTGGCGGTGTACTCAAATATGGTATTCCCGAATTCCGACTCCCCAACCGCATCGTTGATGTAGAGATAGAAAACCTCTCGAAGATGGGCGTCAATTTCCAGACCGACGTCATCGTGGGAAAGACAATCAGCGTAGAACAACTTGAAGCAGAGGGCTTCAAGGGAATCTTCGTGGGATCGGGCGCTGGACTGCCTAACTTCATGGGCATTCCTGGAGAAAACGCTATCAACATCATGTCGAGCAACGAATACCTGACTCGTGTCAACCTCATGGATGCTGCAAACCCCAATACCGACACTCCCATCAACTTCGGTAAGAATGTATTGGTGGTAGGTGGAGGAAACACCGCCATGGACTCTTGCCGAACCGCTAAACGACTGGGAGGAAACGTAACCCTCGTCTATCGCCGCAGCGAACAGGAAATGCCTGCCCGTCTGGAAGAGGTGAAGCACGCCAAGGAGGAAGGTATCAACTTCCTGACCCTCCACAATCCTATTGAGTATCTGACCGATGACAAGGGAGCCGTCAAGGCTGCCGTTCTTCAAGTGATGGAGTTGGGCGAACCAGATGCTTCAGGACGCCGCTCTCCTGTTGCTGTAGAAGGAAAGACTGTCACCCTTGATGTCGATCAGGTCATTGTAGCAGTAGGTGTATCTCCCAATCCATTGGTTCCCAAATCCATTGCCGGACTGGAACTCGGTCGTAAGAACACGATCGTTGTCAATGAAGGTATGCAGTCTGCCCGTGAGGAAATCTTCGCAGGTGGTGACATCGTGCGCGGTGGCGCAACAGTCATCCTCGCCATGGGTGACGGACGTCGTGCAGCAGCCCACATGGACGAATATCTGAAAAAGCAGTAATCGAATGAACGGAATATATACCGTATGTCTGTTGCTGTTAAGCAACATCTTCATGACCTTCGCATGGTATGGACATCTGCGATTACAGCAGACTGGAACAAGTAGCAATTGGCCTCTCATCGGGGTCATTGCTTTTTCTTGGGTCATAGCCTTCTTCGAGTATTGCTGTCAGGTACCTGCCAACCGCATTGGTTTCGAGGGTAACGGTGGGCCATTCTCGCTGGTACAGTTGAAGGTCATCCAAGAGTGTATCTCGCTGATTGTCTTCGCTGTGATTGCCAATGTGATGTTTCAAGGACAAGAGCTCCACTGGAACCATTGTCTGGCTTTCCTCTGTCTCATAGCCGCAGTCTATCTCGTATTCATGAAATGATTACACAACCAAACTAAAACCCGAAACTTCCGAACGTAAGGAACGAAGTTAAACTCGTTAGAGTTTGGGGCATGGTGAGAAACGAAGGATGAAATTGATATGGATTTCGTCCTTCGTTTTTTTAATCACATACGCCTCACAAATATACTTTTGCATGTATAATATATTTACCTTTCTCTTTTCATTACATTACATTTCGTAGAATTCCCTTACCTTAGTTTTATAAGAACAAAACCATGAATATCTTTGGGAAGGTTTGCCTAATTAGAACAATAAAATTAGCTTTTCAAAAACTGTAATACTGTAGGACATTTCTATCACAAGTTGGCGACAAATGGGTGAACCTATTGCTTTTCTTTGTACCTTTGCACTGGCGTCCAAGATAGGCGGCACCTCGGAAATGAAAAGAAAAACGAGTTTCTCTTTTACATTCCACTCGGTTTGCACTATCTTTGCACTGCGATTCAAGAGAGAATCACTCATCGCACTGAACATTCCGTCCGCACACAGACGTGGGCAACTCCTCAGTAAGTCACCAGTGAATCCGCATTAAATCCCAGAATCAGGCGGGCGACGATGGGACAAAATGGGAGGAACATGGGAACTGAAAAGGAGAAAGGCCAACGATGTAGGAATGAAAAGGTGCGAAAAAAATGGAGGCGTGACAATGACTTTGACACACCTCCCAGTATAATGAAAATCTGATAAATCAGTCGAGACCGAACAACAGTCGCAAGCCACCGTCAACTCCAGAGAAGCCCATGAAGGCAAGACTCAACAGACCTGCTGACAACATGACGATAGCCATGCCACGCATACCCTTGGGGATGGATGAGAGTTCCATCTGCTCGCGCATTCCGGCAAACACGGTCAATGCCAAGCCAAAACCGAGGGCTGTAGAGAACGCATAGACTACCGACTGGAGCAAGGAGAAGTCTTTCTGAATGACGAGGATTGCCACACCAAGTACTGCACAGTTGGTGGTGATAAGAGGCAGGAAAATACCTAATGCCTGATAGAGCGCTGGCGACACCTTCTTGAGAATAATCTCCACCATCTGCACCAGAGCGGCAATGACGAGGATGAAGGCTATGGTCTGAAGATAAGCCAAACCGAAGACGTCGAGCACATAATGCTGTACAAGCCAAGTAACGATGGTGGCGAGAGTCAGCACAAAGGCTACTGCGGCAGACATGCCGAGCGAGGTATCTACTTTCTTTGAAACGCCAAGAAACGGACAGATGCCGAGAAACTGTGACAACACGATGTTGTTCACAAAAATGGCTGAGATAAATATCAATATATATTCCATAACATTATGCCTTCTTTAGTTTGTTTACAATAGCCACAAGGAAACCGAGAGTGATGAAGGCTCCTGGAGGCAATACGAAAAGTAGGATATTGTATGTCTCGGGCAAGAGTTGCAGACCAAATACGGAACCAGAGCCTAACAGTTCACGGCAAACGCCAAGCAGTGTCAGACCGATGGTGAAGCCCAGTCCGATGCCGATACCATCAAAAAGCGACGCTACGGGCGAGTTCTTTGCAGCAAAGGCTTCCGCTCTACCGAGGATGATACAGTTGACGACAATCAAGGGAATGAAGAGTCCGAGAGAGGCGTCGATTTCAGGCAGATAGGCCTTGATAATCATTTGGAGAATGGTAACAAACGCTGCAATCACTACAATGAAAACAGGGATGCGCACCATGTCGGGGGTGACTTTCTTGATGCAACTGATCACAAAATTGGTGCAGATGAGCACCGCCATGGTTGCCAGTCCCATTGACATACCGTTGATAGCGGAAGTGGTCGTGGCGAGTGTAGGACACATACCCAACATCAAGACGAAGGTTGGGTTTTCCTTCACGATTCCATTTTTTATTATACTCAGATAACTCATAACGTATTACTTTTCATTGGTTTGTTGAGTGGCTCCGGTCTGCGCATCGGCAGAGGCTCCATTCTGGATGTTCTTACTGTTCTGCATATAAGCGGAATAGGCATTGTTGACAGCCTTGAGGAAGGCACGACTTGTGATGGTAGAAGCTGTAATCGCATCCACATCACCACCATCCTTCGATACGGTGAGCGGGGTGATAGGGTTCTTACCAATGATGTTACCCTTTTCGCCCTTCTGGAACCACTTATCGGCCTTGGCGCCCAGTCCTGGGGTTTCAGCGTGTTCCAAGAGTGTATAGCCCAAGATAGTGCCAGCCTCGTCAAAGCCTACCAGTATCTTGAGGTCGCCACCGAAGCCACCTGTAGTACTCTCTATGGCAGCGCCATAGGGTTGACCGTTGTTTTCAATAGTGTAAATGACAAAGAGCTGTTCCTTTCCCTTGCTATCAGTCTGAGACAAGGTATCGGTTTCAGCAACGACAAAATTGTCTATTCCCATGACCGCCTTGATACCGTCAGCGAGGGCTTTCTCTTTCTGTTGTGCTATGGGTTTACTCGTGATGTCGTTGACAGCAGCGAGAATGCCTCCCATGATGACCGTAACGGCTGTGAGCACGAGGGTCATATTGAGCAATGATGATTCTAATTTCTTCATTTGGCTACCTCCCCGAAACGTTTAGGTTTAACATAATTGTTGATGAGGGGTGTGAAGGCATTCATGATAAGAATGGCAAACGACATACCTTCAGGATAGGCGCCCCAGTTACGGATGATGACGGTTAGTGCACCGATTGCCACACCGTAGATGAGTTGTCCGCGATGAGTCATCGGCGAAGTCACATAGTCGGTAGCCATGAAGATGGCACCAAGCATCAGACCGCCACTGAGTACTACTGAAACGGGATCGGCATAGACAGGATTAACCACGTGCATCAATCCGGCAAGAACAAATACCGTGACGATAATGCTCACGGGAATGTGCCAAGTGATAATTTTCTTCCACAGCATATAAGCCAGTCCGAGCAGCAAGGCAAGGGCACAGATTTCACCCATGGCACCTGCTCCGTCAGGATGATTGCCGAGGAAGAGCGACAAGGAGTCTGGCAGACGGTCGAGCACAGAAGCATCACCACTCTTGATAGCCTGTTTCATGATAGACAGCGGTGTGGCGCCGGTCTCTGCATCGAGATAGGCAAAGGTCTGTCCTACCTTAGGCCATGTGGTCATCTGCGCAGGGAAAGCTACCAACAGGGCTGCACGTCCTACGAGTGCAGGATTGAACAGATTGTTACCCAGTCCTCCGAATGGCATTTTGGCAAAACCGATGGCGAAAAGGGCACCGATAATGATGATCCACAACGGAAGGTTGGACGGAAGGTTAAAGGCAAGGAGCAATCCGGTGAGCACGGCAGAACCGTCACATACGGTGGTGCGCTCATTACGGAGCATGTATTTGTTTATGGCCCACTCGAAGAGTACACATGCTGCAACACTTGTTGCAGTCACGATGACCGATCCTATGCCGAAGAACCAAAACGAAGCCACCAAAGCAGGCAACAGGGCGATGATGACGCCATACATGTTGCGCTCGACGGTATCAGTTCCATGAGCATGGGGCGATAATGAAACGATGAGTTTTCCCATTGTATTTTCGATATTTATATTTTAAATAATGTGTCTTTTGATTATTTCTTGGCCTGACGGCTGCGGATGATTCCCATGACGGTCTGCTTACCCAAGCGGATGTTATCAAGCAGCGGACGATGGGCGGGACAGGTAAACTGGCACGATCCACATTCAATGCAGCTGACAATGACTTCGGACTCGCAACGTTCCCAATTGCTCACAGCAGAAAGTTTGGCAAGCAGATAGGGTTCGAGGCCCATCGGACAAGCACTCACACACTTGGCGCATCGGATACAGGGCTGTGGTTCTTTACGTACAGCATCCTCACCAGAGAGGATGGTCACCGAGTTAGTACCCTTGCACACAGGAACATCTGTGGAGGTCAGAGCTTTACCCATCATAGGACCGCCTGCGAGCACCTTAGAATCTTCTTCTGGCATTCCACCGCACACGGCAATGAGGTCTTTCATAGGCGTTCCCATACGCACCAGATAGTTGCCTGGCTGACGCAACTTCTTACCAGTCACGGTTGTGTAGCGTTCAAACAGAGGTTTGTGTTTCATCACTGCCTCATAGACAGCAAAGGCTGTTCCTACATTCTGCACAATGGCGCCAACATTGACGGGTATGGCAGGAGGTGCGGGCACCTGACGGTTGATAACAGCATCAACGAGCTGTTTCTCACCACCCTGTGGGTAGCGCTGCTTCAAGGGTACTACTTCTACCTCATAGGCAGAACCGCCAAACTTCTTGGCACACTTATCAGCAAGGAGTTCAATGGCCTGAGGCTTGTTGGTCTCAATACCAATATAACCACGGGTAACCTTGGCAGCCTTCATGAGCAGTTCGAGACCAACGAGAATCTCGTCTGATTTCTCAAGCATAAGACGATAGTCTGCGGTGATGTATGGTTCACACTCCACTGCGTTGATAATGACACACTCAGCCTTGGCTGTGGGAGGCGGACAAAGCTTAATAAAGGTAGGGAATCCTGCACCACCCATTCCAGTGACGCCAGCCACCTTGATGCGATTGACAATCTCTTCTGGGGTGAGTTCGGGATGTTCCTCTACGGTTTCGAGTTTGTTAGAGCGGTCGATACTCTCCTCCCACTCGTCACCATCTACATTGATAATGATGGCAGGTTTACGGTAACCAGTAGCATCTACGGCAGTGTCAATTTTCAACACGGTACCGCTTACCGATGAATAAATAGGTGCTGAGACGAAACCGCCTGCTTCAGCAATCATCGTGCCGACCTTCACCTTGTCGCCTTTGGCAACAACAGGTTTGGCAGGAGCACCAATATGTTGCGAGAGTGGGAAAATAGCTTGAACCGGTAATGCTGCTACCTGAGTTGTCGCATCGTTGCTGAGTTTGTTTTCCTCTGGATGTATTCCTCCTATACTGAATGTTCTGATTTTCATGCTTGTTCCTCCTCTTGTTTGGTTGTCGTACTGGCCTTTGGCTGTGCGACAGGTTTCACTGCCGAAAGAGTAGCTTCAGTCTGCACCTCTGCCTTAGGTTTGGGGGCAGGGAAATTAACAGCCTTGATGGCGTGTGTAGGACACACTGCCACGCACTTGCGGCACAGACGACACTTGGTATAATCAATATACGATACGTTGTTCTCTACAGTAATGGCGCCAAACGGACACTCCTTGGCACACTTGCCACAGCCTATGCAGGCAGCCTTACAGGCCTTCATGGCAACGGCACCCTTGTCTTTGTTGACACACTCCACATAGACGCGACGGCCCTTGACACCTTTCTTGCGCAACTCAATGACGTGGCGCGGACAAGCCTTGGCACAGGCTCCACAAGCTGTACAGCGGTCTTCATCCACTTCTGGAAGACCTGTTTCGGGATTCATGTGGATCGCGTCAAACTGGCAAGCAGACACACAGTCGCCACAACCGAGACAGCCGAAGCCGCAACCGGTCTCACCGGCTCCACAGGCATTCATTGCCGCGCAACTGCGAAGGCCGTCATAGGACACAACCTTCTGGCGTAACTCGCAAGTACCGCCACAGCGAACTACTGCCACCATAGGGTCGCCATTGGCAATGGCCATTCCCAAAAGGTCTGCCACCTTGCCCATCACTTCCTGTCCACCAACGGGACAGCTGATGCCGTCGAGACTTCCTGCATCAGCACCTTTGACCAGAGCATCGGCCAAGGCACTACATCCGGCAAAGCCGCAACCACCACAGTTAGCACCGGGCAACAATGCTGCAACCTGCGAGATACGAGGATCCTCATAGACAGCGAATTTCTTCGAGCAGACATACAATACCAAGGCCGCCACCAAACCGATAGCGCCCAATACTGCCACTGCAATCATCATAAAATTCATAATAGCTTTTATATTTGTTTTAGTTTAATGCTTTTCTATTCCGAAAGTCAACTGCCGGCGCATACGATGGCGCAACAGATAGAGTACACCATAATAAGGCAACAGCGACAGCAAAGATGCTACAGCTGCAATACCCTCATGACCAACAGTCTCCATCAACACAATCAGCACAGTCACCATCAATACAAACGGTATGGCAAAAGCCCATAACAACGCACGCGATGCTACAGCAGCAGTGGCCCACACCACTACACTATCACCCTTTTCAAAGGACGAAGCAGAAGAGGTGAACACTTCTATCATTTTCTCCTTAGATTCAGAGGCATGGCAGAAAGAGGCTGCCTGACAAGCTGCACACGCAGAAGTCTGCATGATACGCACCTTTACAGCGTGTGGACCAACACTTTCCACAACACCTTCGTGACGGATTCTTTTTTCCATTGAATTGCAATCTCGACTTTACAATGCAAAGATACTATAAAAATGCGAAATATATAACACGTCAGAAGAAATATTTTTATTTTTCTTCGTAATCGTTTGCAATTATCGGTACTTTTTCTTACTTTTGTACCATATAACATAAATATGACTATGAAAGCAAACGAGCAAACCCTACAACAGATTGAAAGGGCAATCAGAAAAGTGGCGGATAAATTTCCACCAGTTGAAGAACCCACCGTACTGACAGACATCCACTTACGCGTCAATCAAGAGACGGGCGAGCTGTTGGCATTTGATGATGACGACAATGAAATCACTCGTTGTGTAGTGGAACAATGGATAGATAACAAGGATGATAATTTCTACGATGAGGTGACTGCAGCATTGCGCAAGACCATTGCCAGCAAACGAGAAATGGTCAACCAAATGTCTATACTCAAGCCCTACTCTTTCGTACTGGAAGACGAAGAACGAGAGAATATTGCAGAACTCTACGTGGTAGATGACGACACCGTCATTATCGACAAGGAACTCATGGAAGGGCTGGACAAAGACCTAAACGACTTTCTCAACCAACTACTGGCGTAAGCCGCATCCACCTGCCTAACGCAGGTAAAGGCGGTCGCCCACTTCCAACTGGTAATCGGCAGGAAGGTGGTTGAGTTTATAGAGATACTTCAGACGGATTCCATACTTCTGGGAAATGGAATACATCGACTCACCCGGACGTACATAGTGCGCCCGGTTTTTATATTCTTTCGGTGCGTTACGACGCTTCTTTTGCAACCACACATAAGTGCCTTCCTCTAATTCTGCACCAACATAAAGTTCGTTGAAAGATGCTAACTTACGCGCAGAAACACCAACTTCCTTACCAATCAACGCAAACGTATCTCCTTTTTTAGCAACAACATAATAGTTTTTATTAAAGGAATGAATAGTATGCATCAATGAAGTAGGCTGATGGGTTTGATACTCATTATAACGGTTGTATTTGCGTGCTTCGTCGTACTGATAGAGTTTGTATAACTGGATGATATCTATCAGCTGAGCGGCGTAACGCGGATTGGTGGCATAGCCACACGACTTTAAGCCATGGGCCCAACCCTTGTAGTCTTTCAGGTTGAGTCGGAACAAGGAACTGTAACGGCGACTACTCACCAAAAAGACAGAATGGTCCTCATAACTGTCATAAACATTGTCATAAGCACGGAAACATTCATTGCGCTCATCATCATCGTGATAAGTGGTACGACCAGTCCAACCGTGACACTTAATGCCAAAATGGTTATTACCCTTACGAGCCAATTCACTATAACCTGCACCCGACTCCAACACTCCTTGTGCCAGCGTGATACTGGCGGGAATGCGATGTTTCTTCATCTGTTCGATGGCGAGATCCTTGTAGCGGTCGAAATATTCCTGATAGCGTGTGTTCCACTTGATCTGTGCCACAGACGTAAACGGCAACAGCAACAAGAGAGCCACTCCAATGCTTATTCGTCTCATGTGTGTTATTTTTCCTAATTCTGTTGCAAAAATAAAGAAAAAATATTATATTTGCAACAAAATCCTATACATTATGAAAAAGATAACCTTGAATATTGACATTCAACTCGCTCAAATTGACGAATTGCCTGAAGAGGACCAGCAACTCGTCAAGATGGCGATAGAACAGACAGAGCATTCATACTCACCATATTCGCATTTCTCAGTTGGTGCTGCGCTACGGTTGGAGAACGGCATGACGGTGAGAGGATGCAATCAAGAAAATGCCGCCTTCTCTGTCACCATCTGTGCAGAACGATCGGCGCTGTTTGCTGCGGGGGCAGCCTTCCCCGATCAAGCCGTCACCACACTTGCCATTGCTGCAAGAAAAGAAAACCACGAACTATTGGAAGAACCAATCAGTCCATGTGGCACTTGCCGGCAAGCCATCATCGAGACAGAGACTCGCTTCAAACGCCCAGTCAGAATTTTGCTTTATGGTAAAAAACACATCTATGTGTTTGACAGCATCAAAGCATTAATGCCGTTATCATTTACTGAATACTAAACACCATGATGCCGCACGACACGAGAAAAATGGTATTAAGGTTCTGAACTTGTTGTTTTCTCACGAATGTCACCAATGCCGAGTTGATAGGCTGGCGAAGTGGGCAACAACGAGAAATCATAACTTTGAATAGTTTCATCCACAAGGCGGAAATGTGACTTTCCGCCTTTTTCGTCATCCGTCGCCTCCCATACTATATCAGTAAAGGTATCGCCCATCAAAGGTTGATCACTACGAATCATGCAATGGGAGAAATGAAGATCGGAACCTTCTGCACTAAATACTAAATCATCGTATCCTGTCATCAGCGAATGGGTGCAGGCTACAGAAGCTTTGATGGTTCGGAAGGCCTCACCACGATCAGCCGAGAAGGGATAGAACTGTGCAAAAGTACAATGGTCAGCTGTCACACTCCCACCCTTTGCCTCTAAACAGCATCCGCCAGCATTGGTCAGCCGGCAATGAGTCAAGGCGAGATGTGCTCCTTCTGAAAAGATACCTGATGCACTGCTGTTGTGAACAGATGTGCGCAAGAGTGTGGCTTCCGCATTCGAACCTAACTGGAGCGCATCGGTGGCATTGCGAATCACACAGTCGGTCCATTCACCTTTGGCATTGGGTGCCAAGACAATACCTTTCCATTGTCCGCTAACACGGTCGTAGGGCAAATCATCAAACATGGCATCGAGGCGGTCACCACGAAACAGGCATTCTGAAGCTTGAAGACTGCCTTCCACATCAATGCCAGCACCATCATGAAAGAAAAGTTGCGCAGACCGAAGCGTCAGCTTGGCTCCCGTTGCAATATGCAATCCTTTCCGTATAATGATAGGACACGGACTATCCAGCGTAACATTTCCGTTAACATCCCACTGGTCGTGAATGTCAGCATCCCACTGATGAGCCCGCAAAGGAACCTTCTGTTGCTTTCCATGGGAAAGGTTGAACACCAGACAGTCGCCAATGGGTTGCACATCTGTTTGTCCACACTTGGGTGCGGTAAGTTCTACAAATACACAAAGGGAGTCACCCTTGCGGACTTCTACCCCATTTAGCTCCCCGTCAAGATATTCGCCATCAACATTGACGCGAAATCCCTGTGTGCCCTTTTCAAGGGCGACACGATTTATAAGAAGAGAGGCGTCACAACGGTTATAGACCCAAAAAGAATAGGTAGATGAAGGAATAGTACTGAACACCGTGTCCATCTTCAGAGTGTCAACGGAAAATGTCAACACATCAGTATTGGTAGTCGAATACTTCTCTTCATCGGAGCAAGCAGCAACCATCATAGCAAGGGTTATACAGAAAATAAATATCCGTTTCATCATTAGACAAAACGGATATTCATTATGTTTATTGTTATCCACAGCTAAAAATAATTTGTTGCCATGGAATCTTCCGAACTTTTGGCAAGTCAGATGGAAATCTTATTTGCCAAAATATCTCTTCAGCAGTCCTGCGAAGCCTGCACCATGGCGAGCCTCATCTTTAGCCATTTCGTGTACGGTATCGTGGATAGCGTCAAAACCAGCTACCTTAGCATTCTTGGCAATACGGAACTTGTCCTCACAAGCTCCAGCCTCTGCAGCTGCACGCTTCTCCAGATTGGTCTTGGTATCCCAAACACACTCTCCAAGGAGCTCTGCAAACTTAGCAGCATGCTCAGCCTCTTCGAAAGCATAACGCTTGAAAGCCTCAGCAATTTCGGGATAGCCTTCACGGTCTGCCTGACGAGACATGGCAAGATACATTCCCACTTCTCCACACTCACCATTGAAATGGTTGCGCAGGTCTTGAATCATCTCTTCGCTCACACCTTCGGGTTTTCCATCTCCAATCTTATGAACTGTGGCATAAGTCATTTCTGCATCGTCTTTCAGTTCGGTAAACTTAGATGCAGGAGCCTTACAGATGGGGCACTTTTCAGGGGCAGCGTCGCCTTCGTAGATATATCCACAAACGGCACAAATAAACTTTTTCTTCATATTAGTATTCGTTTAGTTTTTTATTTGATTCAATGGCAAAGATACACATAAAAATTAAATCCCGCAAGAATATGCAGGATTTTATTTTTTAGTGTTTCGTTTTTTCCAAATTACATACATCGCCAGACGTACGGTAACGCGACAAGAGGGGAATCTCTTTGCAGAGTGCATCTGCCAGTCGCTGGGCTACCATGTGGGCACCATAGATATTGTAATGGGTGTTGTCCTGCCTACCTTGAGGGATGGCTGGATGTTCACCTGGCGCGTAAATCATGTGCAGTTTCTTAGAACCTTCCTCACCCAACGAATCTTCAAGCAGGTGGGTAATGCGGTTAGCATCTACGAAATGGACATTCATACGCTGCGCAACATCACGTGGTGCAACGATATAGAGACCATGAGTATCTACAAGTACGTGAGGGAGTTCGACGGCAGTTTCCTTCTTCTTGCGTTTAGCTTTCGCTGCGGAGGTAACCTTTCCTGTTGCCACCGTATTGCGCAGATTCTCATCGTCGATTTTCTGTCCAACAGGTTTTGCAGTCTGAGCCTGATCGGCAGGAAGCCAATTACGTCGTACTACTGCATTCATCAGAATGGGGATTCCCCCTTTTTCACGCGTTTCTCTTACAAACTTTGCCAAGTTGTAATCGAAAGTAGAGCCTGGGTCTGTATGACGGTCGGCCTTAGGTTTCTCATCGTTGTGACCAAATTGGATAATGACGTAGTCTCCTGGTTTGAGGAGCGACAATACTTTATCCCAGCGTTTCTCGTTGATAAAGCTCTTAGAAGAACGTCCGTTGACAGCATGGTTATCAACTCGTACAAAGGTAGAATCAAAATAACATTGCAGAGCCATTCCCCACCCTCTTTCCGGTGACCCTGTAGAAAGGTCTTTCTGTGCAGCCGTTGAATCACCTATGATAAATATGGTGGTCACATGGTCGGCTTGGAAGGCACATACCACGCAAAACATGACGGCAAGCATAAACCAACGTCCAATCTTTTTCATCATTCAACTTTTTTATCGGATTGACGTTCAGGCCTTAACGATAGTCACCAGTTCATCACCAGAAACCATCTGCTGTTCGCCTGTTATCATGTTCTTCAACGTCACCTTACCTTCGTTCATCTCGTTTTCTCCTGCAAGGACAACAAACGGAATCTGCTTGGCATTGGCATAGTTCATCTGCTTCTTCATCTTGGCAGCATCAGGAAACATTTCGGTACGAATACCTGCCTGACGAGCCTTAGTGACGAGGGGCAGACAATAGGCTGTTTCCTTTTCACCGAAATTGATGAAGAGGAGTTGTGTAGCGTTAATGGAATCTTTTGGATAGAGATCGAGTGTGTTGAGGACATCATAGATGCGGTCTGCTCCAAACGATATGCCGACACCGCTAAGTCCTGGCATTCCGAAGATGCCAGTAAGGTTATCGTAGCGTCCACCACCTGTAATACTACCAATCTGCACATCGAGAGCTTTGACTTCGAAGATGGCACCGGTATAATAGTTCAGGCCACGGGCAAGTGTCAGATCGAGCTGGATTTCATTGTTCAGTCCGATTGTTTTGAGCGTTTCAAGAATATAGCGAGTTTCCTCTACACCTTTCAATCCTGTTTCGCTCTCAGCCAGAACACCAGCGATGGTATTGAGCTTCTCATCATTACTTCCTGTCAAGGAGATAATAGGTTGCAACTTTTCTATCTGTGCGTCGCTGAGTCCGTCTTGACGGAGTTCCTCATTCACATTGTCAATACCGATCTTGTCGAGTTTGTCGATGGCAACGGTAATGTCAACAATCTTATCGGCAGCACCGATTACTTCAGCAATTCCCGTAAGAATCTTACGGTTGTTGATCTTAATCTGAACACGGATACCGAAACGGCTGAATACCGTATCTACGATCTGCATCAGTTCCACCTCGTTGAGCAAAGAGTCGGAACCCACCACATCAGCATCACATTGATAGAACTCACGATAACGGCCCTTCTGGGGACGGTCTGCGCGCCAAACGGGTTGAATCTGATAGCGCTTGAAAGGAAGTTGAAGTTCGTCGCGATGCATCACAACGTAACGTGCGAAAGGCACGGTAAGATCGTACCTCAATCCCTTTTCACACATTTTCGATGCCAAGTGGAGTGCATTACGCTCTGCGAGTTCTTCATCGCTTACCTTTGACAGGCAGTCACCACTATTCAGCACTTTGAAAAGCAGTTTGTCGCCCTCTTCGCCATATTTCCCCATGAGTGTTTGCAGCGTTTCCATGGCAGGGGTTTCAATCTGCTGGAATCCATAAAGTGCATAGACCTCACGGATGGTGTTGAAGATATAATTGCGCTTAGCCATCTCTATGGGAGAGAAGTCGCGCGTTCCCTTTGGAATATTTGGTTTCTGTGCCATTTATTTTCTTACGATGGTTTGTGCTCGGTCTGGACCGATTGAGATAATCTGAATGGGAGTCTCAAGTTGGGCTTCCAGGAATTTGATATAATCGTTGAATGCTTGTGGGAACTGCTCTTCGCTGGTAAACTGAGTCATGTCGGTTTTCCATCCTGGAAGTTCCTCATAGACCGGTTCAATATTTTCCTCAATATTATAGGGGAAATAGTCAATCTGCTGTCCATTCTGCTTATAGGCAACGCAAGCCTTGATGGTGTCAAATCCGTCGAGTACATCACTCTTCATCATGATAAGTTTAGTAACACCATTGACCATGATAGCATATTTCAAGGCAACAAGGTCAATCCATCCACAGCGGCGTTCACGACCGGTCACAGCACCATATTCGTGACCGAGGTCACGGATGCGCTTACCTGTTTCGTCAAAGAGTTCTGTGGGGAATGGTCCTGCTCCGACACGTGTGCAGTATGCTTTCATGATTCCAAATACATCTCCTATTTTGTTAGGACCGATACCGAGTCCGGTGCATGCTCCAGCACAAATGGTGTTAGAAGAAGTCACAAAGGGGTATGAGCCGAAATCCACATCAAGCATAGTGCCTTGAGCGCCTTCACAAAGTACGCTCTTGCCGCTCTTCAGCAGGTTGTTGATTTCATGTTCAGAATCGACGATATGGAACTGGCGAAGATAATCTATACCTTCCAGCCATTTCTTTTCCACTTCAGTAATGTCGTACTCGAAGTTCAAAGAACGGAGGATGGCTTCGTGGCGTGCCTTGCAAGCAGCATATTTCTCTTCAAAGTTTTCAAGGATGTCGCCTACACGGAGACCGTTACGTGATACTTTATCAGTATAGGTCGGTCCAATTCCCTTTCCTGTGGTTCCTACCTTATTCTTACCCTTTGCAGCCTCATAAGCGGCATCAAGAACACGGTGTGTGGGCATGATGAGGTGAGCCTTCTTAGAAATATGAAGACGGTTTTTCAGTTCATGACCACTGGCTTCAAGCGCCTTGGCTTCTTCCATGAACAAGTCTGGAGCGAGCACTACGCCATTGCCGATGATATTCACCTTTCCACCCTGGAAGATACCGGAGGGGATGCTGCGTAGCACATACTTCTGACCTTCGAACTCCAGCGTGTGACCAGCATTAGGACCACCTTGGAAACGTGCCACTACATCGTACTGTGGGGTCAATACATCGACCACCTTACCTTTACCTTCATCGCCCCACTGCAAACCAAGCAGGACGTCAACTTTACCTTGATTCATTGTTTCGGATTATTTTGATTCTTTATTTTCTTGTTTTTTCTTCTCCATCGTTAGTTTGGCCTGACAACTGCTACACACACCATAGATATATAATGTGTAACTGTCTTTTTTGAACCGTCGCAGCCGCATGGATTCGACTGCCTTCACGAGCGCTGTCGCCTTCACATCAGTCACTTTTCCACACAGGGTGCAAATCTGAAAGAACTGTCCACCTTTATTGTATGCGGCACTATAAGTTACCTGTTTTTGGAAATGATGTTCTATTATAAGTCGCAGTTTGAGAAATAGCTTGATAGTATTGTAGAGTGTTGCCCTACTAACTGGGAATCTACGTTCTTCTGCGAGTCGTTTTCCAAGTTCATCGAGTGTGAAATATCCGTTCATAGCATAGACAGTTTCCAGAATAGCATATCGCTCAGGAGTCTTACGCCTGTTGTTCTGTGCCAGATAATTGTCTAAGATCTGCGTTACCGTTTCTTTCACGTTCTCTTTCATGACAGTTGCAGTTTAAAACCGCACAAAGTTACGACATTTTATCGAGATTATGCCTATATCGTTTAAAAAATGTCTATTTCTATTTGTTTTAATGCACTTTTGGCCAATCTTTCATAGACAAGTCCAAGGTCGGCAAAACGCGTCATCGTCTGAAAGGCAGCCTTCTTAACCGCCAGATTGTCACCTTGCAGGGCTACAAGTGCTTGGTCTATAAACTCGTTAATACCTCTTTCGTTAGGTTCTTGTCCCTTCATAAAAAGGCGGGTGAGCACATGGAAGCCACACAACTGGTAGAGTGGTTGTGGAGAGGCAATCCACTGGTAGGCTTTCTGTGCAGCAAATGGCAGATGCTGATAGAGGTTGAATGTGGCTTGTTCAGCAATTTCCTGGGTATGGGTCTGTTCCATCCAGATATCCACCACTTCAGCACATATTTCATCGGGAGGCATCAGCATGGTAGCTAAGATTTTACATTCCCTCACGTCAGCTTTCCACAATTCAATGGCGAGGTCGTAATCCTGTCCTATTTCTGCGGCCTTTTCTTTCAGCATAAGGATTGACGCTCCCCAATTGAGTTTATAGTCAGAGCCTTTGTCGCGCATCGACTGGGCAGTCTGTCCGTCCATAATCAATCGGAACGACTGTTTGATTTCGCGAACTTTATCTATTACTTGTTGTTTTTCCACTTGTCTTTATTTTGATGAACTCATATCAGCGTACCGTAGTCACTACTGTATCGTAGCATCTGTTGGGCGTAGCCTTCACTATAGTCAATCTCAATATGATCTATCTCCCCGTCAGCCCCTAACACAGGGTTGAGTATGGGATTGATGAATCCTTTATAAGGGGCCAACCCCAGTTGCTGGTAACGTTCGAGTATTTCACGATGAAGCGCAGGTTCGACTTTCACACCATATTGCTCCACCAATTGTCTGGCTGCCTCATAATCGCCCTCGCTCTTGATGCGTTGTACTTCGGCAAGCAGTTGTGCGAAAAGTTGGCGAAGCTGTGGGTAATCGGTGATACGTACGTATGTTTTTCCGTTGCACTTCTCAAGACTGATTGCATCGCCTTTCTCATAACACCACCTGGCTATGAGTGCCCTGTTACGCATGTGAGCCTCTTCTATCTGCTGTCCGGGCTGGATACGGATGAGTTGCGTAAGCAGTCCGTTGAGCACATAACTGTAATACTGGGCTTTATAAGCCTCATCATCGGGAAGAAGTCCGAGTTCTATCAATTTCTTGTCGGCCATATAATAAAGTCCGAACAAGTCGGCGCGTGCTTCTTCTATAGTACTGCCGTAAGCCTTGAGTGCATCGGGATCTGTATGGGGTAAGAGTTGTCCACTTCCGTGTCCGAGACATTCATGAAGGTCTGTATGCAGTTCGTCGCAACGGTCTCCATACTTTTTGATGAGGTCAAGAGTTGCTTTGTCAACAACAAATTCCTCTTTGAATCCATTGCCCAGCGATGCTTTATTGTAAGCATCAGTAATATTGGTAATGGTAACACTCTTGCTGCCGTATTGTGCTCTAATCCAGTCGGCATTAGGTAGGTTGATGCCAATGGCGGTTGAGGGATATTCATCGCCGCCAAGCATGGCAGCACAGATAGCCTTTGCCATGACGCCTTTCACCTTCGGCTTGCGGAATTGCGGATCCACGGGCGAGTGATCTTCAAACCATTGTGCATTGTCGCTTATGAGTTTGGTGCGACGTGTGGCTTCCTTGTCTGTATATTCCACAATACCTTCCCATGAACCTTTCAGGCCGAGCGGATCGCCATAGACCTCAATAAATCCGTTGACATAGTCGATGTCGCCTTCGTGACATTTCACCCACTTGATACAGTAGTCGTTGAAATCTTGCAGATTACCACTCTTATAATACTGTATAAGGGCTGTTGTCACCTCTTCCTGCTGTGGGGTTTCTGCCACATCCTTGGCTTTTTCAAGCCAATAGACGATCTGTTTGATAGCCTTACCGTATTTCCCGTCAGCACACCATGTCTGCTCCTCTATTCCTTGTGGAGTTTTCACAAGAGTGGAATTAAGTCCAAAAGAAGGAGGTTGCTGACCTTTATAATCGCGTTTCTGCGCATGATAGAAGTCTTCCACTTCCGTCTGCGTCAAACCTTGGTAGTAGTTGCATGCTGAGGTTGTGACAAGGTCTGCACCGTCAGCCTGATTGACTCGTTTGGGCAGAATTTCAGGATTAAAAATCACGGGAAACAATTCATCGCACAACTGTCCGACCGTTTCCCCTTCACATAACGGCAAAGAGGTTAAATCTATCTGTTCCAAAACTTGACGCAAATAACATTCGTCAAATTCCGGAATCATTTTTTCTGTGCCGTAGTGGTGATAAATTCCGCTTGAAAACCACACCCGCTTGAGATAAACTTCCAAAGCCCGGAAATTATCATTATCGCGATCTATCCTATCGGAGGTATAGACAGCTTCCAGCATTTTGCGTATGCGAAGATTATATCGTCCAAACTGGTCGAATGTAATATCGCGTCCGTAGAGTGTAGCTTGCGAAAGATAATAGACATACAGCTGTTGACGCTTGCTGAGTTGCTCAAAACCATTCAGTCGGTAGCGCAACAGCTGTATGTCTGCGAAGTGTTCGTCTTCGTATTGGATCATTTCGACGATCTGTCTTTCTTCTGATTCTCCACTTTCTGAGAGGGGTGTTGTTCAAGGAACTTCACACGATACTCTCTTGGCGACATATTCATGATGCGATAGAAAGAGGCATAGAATGACTGACGGTTAGAGAATCCTACCATGTCGCTGATTTGCTCCATGGTGAGCTTCTGATAACGTCGGTCAACCATGAGTGACATGGCCTCATCGATTCTGTACTTGTTAACAAAGCAAGAGTAATTGGTATGGAACTTCACGTTGATGACTGCTGACACATAACGTGTGTTTGTTCCAAGGTCCATTGCCAGTTGTTTGGCAGAATACTCTTTGTCCTTGTACTTTTCCTGAATTACAATAATGCGAAGGATTTTTTCTTTCAGAGTGTCCATCATTTCAGGATTAACTAGGCTCCGATACTTCGCCTCGTGTTCTTTTTTTTCTGTGATATTATACTTAGCCATAACTGTAAATGTAATAGCGGTTATTATTTAGCTACAAAATTAGCATATTTTTTTCAGACAGCACAACTTTTTTCATAAATATTTAACAACTTTGTGCAATTTTTAAGATTTTACATCAAATCCCTTTTTCACAACAAGCGAGTGAATCGCCAGTCTTTAAAAACATACTATATTATTATTCAGATACTTATATCGTTTTTATTGAAGCAAAAACCTGTTGTTTATAAAATTTTAAAAAATTACGTTATTAATTACCTTTCTTTTCAAACATTCTTTTCTTTAGCAGACAAGCACATCGAAAGTTTCTGCTTTCAGACTCGCCCGCTCTACTGAACTTTTGCCAGGTCTTCCAACGGAATATTGCGCAATTGATGCAGGTACTCCGTATGAATTTCCAAAGTTTTACACCATTGTTCCGTGAAGAGTGCGTTGACATCAAGTTCTATCTTCCAAGTGCCTACACTCTCCAAATGGTCAACCATAGTGCCTACCGTCATGCTGCGCAAGTCATGGGCTGGAATAAAGGAAGATGTCTCACCCTTTTCGTCGGCAGATACCTCCAGCAGCAATTTGGCATCAATCAACTTATAAAGCAAATCGTTGACAATACGTATGGGCAAACGGGTGCGCTTACGCAAGTCGAGAGCGGTCAAAGGCCGACCTCCTTGTTTGAAGCGTTGCGCCACACAACTCATCAACAGAGCACACATCATGACTCGGTAACGATAACTTATTTCGCCTGTATTGGCATCATAATCATAATAATCGAGATTCTGATTCGTATAACAGAGTTCTACGCCAAAAAGACAGATGGTCCAGGAAATCTGCAACCAGAGCATAAACAAAGGTAAGGCTGCAAAAGAACCATAGATGGCATTATAACTCGACAGAAACATTTGAGCATGAATATAGAAGATCTGCACGCCCTGCATCGCAATACCTGCAAGAATACCTGGCACGACGGCACACATTGGTTTTACATGCGTATTGGGCATAAAGATATAAAAGGCGATAAAGAGGCCCGACATCAATACATACGGCACCATGTCTATCAGAAACCTTACCACAGGAGTCAACAACATGAAATCATCCATCTCGTTGACCATAGTCGCCATAAAGATTGACAATCCAGAGGTCAGGACAATAAGGATGGGAAAACAGAAGAACATGGCAAGATAATCCGTAAAGGTACGGAAAATGGTGCGTGGTTTCTTCACCTGCCAAATCTCATTAAATGCCTGTTCCACATTACTCACCAGCATCAAAACGGTATAGAGCATGAACAGCAGGCCAATACCAAGGAAAATGCCGCTTTTCGTATGTACCAAATAGCTGTTTACAAAGCCTATGATAACCTCGGCTGCCTGTGGCTGGGACTGCAAAGCATCACGAAACCACACCTCAATATATTTATTATATCCAAAACCACGGGCAATGGCAAAGACCACTGCCAGGATAGGCACAATAGCCAACAGAGACGAATAAGTCAGCGCCGCCGCCTTATTCACCACGCGTTTGGCTGTAAAGAAGCGAATGGCGAGTACGAGTTTCTTAAGGATCTCTATCATAATCCACTTGAACGGAGTCGTATCGTCTTCGTTCAATTGCCATAGTCCGTAACGGAAAAAACCGATTATATGTCTAATTTGCTCTTTCATATTGTTTGAACTGCAAAGATAAGAAAAATATATTATAATTCCCAACAAAGGCGCTGATATTTTCAAGCTATCGGCTTATTCTGCAAAAGGTCGAACCTGAAAAGGCCTCATTCTGTTCCCATGCACCTCCACAATAACACGCAACAGGGTCTGCTTGGTTATGGGAATTACTACGGACTTATAACGGACTCATGGCGGAAACGTATCCCGAACACTTCCCGATGGCATCCCGAAGCCGAGAGCAGAGCCATAAAAGTTCGCTTTATGGCTTTGCCGAGACAAAGAAGACAAGACAAAAGGTCATGGCGTCCAGAAGCCGAGAGCAGAGCCAATTTTCTCTCAAAACATCATATTTTATTCACATTTTTGGATATTTCTAATTTTTGCATTAACTTTGTCCGTCATATCAAACAAAAACAGACAAGAAATACAACAATATGACAAGAAAGAAAAAGGCATTACCCATACTCGAAAACATCACCATCACAGACTTTGCAGCAGAAGGAAAATGTGTTGCAAGGGTCAACGATATGGTTGTCTTCGTGCCTTGGTCTGTTCCCGGCGATGTAGTGGATTTACAGGTCAGAAGAAAGAAACATAGTTTTATGGAGGCTGAAATCATACGCTTCCATGAGGAAAGTCCCCTCCGAACAAAACCATTCTGCCAACACTTCGGCACCTGCGGAGGATGTAAATGGCAGCAGCTCCCCTACGAGGAACAACTGAAAATGAAGCAACAACAGGTAAAAGACCAACTGACTCGCATTGGCAAAATCACCCTACCCGACTTCCGTCCTATCCTCGGTTCGGTAAAAACACAGGAATACCGCAACAAACTCGATTTCGGATGTTGTAACAAACGTTATCTGACCAACGAAGAAATCAGTAGCGGACTGCAATTCCAGCGTAACGCCATAGGATTCCATATTACAGGTGCCTTCGACAAAATACTGCCCATTGAGAAATGCTGGCTGATGGACCATCTGCAAAACGAAATCAGAAACGAGATTTTCGATTATGCACTAAACCACGAGATGTCTTTCTTTGACCTCAGAGCACAAACCGGACTCTTGAGAGATGTCATCGTACGCAACTCCAATACGGGCGAATGGATGGTCATCATTCAGTTCCACTATGATGAAGAAGGTGATGAACAACGGGCTGCAGAACTTCTGCAACACGTGGCAGATAAATTCCCGCAAATCACAGCATTACTCTATGTCAACAACCAGAAATGTAATGACACCATAGGTGATCAGGATATTATCGTGTTCAAAGGCAACGACCACATCTTCGAAACCATGGAAGACCTGCGGTTTAAGGTGGGACCGAAATCGTTCTACCAAACCAATACCGAACAGGCCTACCACCTTTACTCCGTTGTCAGAGAGTTCGCTTTCATGCCTGTTAACGGACAGACGCCCAACGAAGCGCCTCTGATCTACGACCTTTACACCGGTACGGGAACCATTGCCAACTTTGTTGCTGCCAAAGCCAGCAAAGTCATCGGTATCGAATATGTGCCAGAAGCCATTGAAGACGCCAAGGTCAATTCCAGCATCAACGGCATTGGCAATACCCTGTTCTATGCAGGGGACATGAAAGATATTCTGACCGATGAGTTTATCCAACAACACGGCAGACCCGATGTTATCGTGACAGACCCACCAAGAGCAGGAATGCACCCTGATGTTGTAAACACCATTCTGAATGCTGCGCCACAACGTATCGTATATGTGAGTTGCAATCCTGCCACTCAAGCACGCGACCTACAATTGCTCGACGTGGCCTATACGGTCAACGAGGTGCAACCCGTAGATATGTTTCCACACACTCCTCACGTAGAAAATGTTGTATTACTAACCAGAAGATCATAATTAAGAATATGAGAAAAATCGTTTTGCTTCTCACAGCCTCGTTGTTCGTACTCGGCATCAAAGCACAGGAAAACAAACAGGAAAAGAAAACCGTTTCCGTAGAACTTCCACAATGGGCCAAAGACATCAAACTCAGCGGATATGGAATGTTGCAGTATCAGGCTCAAGACCCCTACCGCACAACAACAGATGAAGAGGGAAACATCATCACAGAAAAGAATGCTTCAAACACCTTCAACATCAGACTGCTAAGGCTCATGCTCGATGGAAAAATCGGCGACGTGGCATGGCGTGCACAATTCCAAGGAAGCGGATCGTCTGCCTTTCTTGTTGACCTCTATGCGGAATGGCAGAAATACAGAGAAATACGAGTCAAAGCAGGACAATTCAAACGTGCTTTCACCTTTGAAAGTCCTACAAACCCCATCGACCAAGGTTTCTACTCCTATGCACTCGTCATCAACAACCTCGTGGGCTACGGAGACCGGACGGGAGAGAAATCGGCAGGAGGACGTGACATCGGCGTCCAACTGCAGGGTGATTTGCTAAAAAACAAAGCCGGACGCTATCTGTTACACTATCAGGTGGGAGTATATAATGGCGAAGGTATCAACACAAAAGATGCTGACAACAGAAAAGATATTATCGGAGGACTTTGGCTGATGCCGGTTGAAGGGCTTCGCATAGGTGCTTTCGGATGGACTGGAAGCAGAGCGAGCGTAGGCACAAAAAACCGTTATGCGCTATCGGCTGAATACAGCAAGAACGACTGGACTTTCCGGTCAGAATACATCCACAGTCAGGGTGCAGCGGCTCCTGGCAAAAACCTTGGCGATAAAGCCGACGGTCTCTACGCATTCGGTATTGCACCTGTTATTCCCAAGAAACTCTATGCCAAAGCACGATACAATATGTACCGACAGGATAAATCATGGAGTTCGTCAAAAACCATGTACGAAATGGGTATCAACTATGTTTTCTGCAAAAACCTGCAGGTCAACATGGAATATGCCCGCGTCAACGACAGAACGATTGCCAATCCTGACAAACACAACTACAACTTTGTAGATCTTCAGCTTGACTTCCGCTTCTAAAGCCGGAAATCAAACTGATTTCTGGCATAAATATGGATGAGCAATAAGTCGAAAACATGGGCTATAAAGATTCCGACGCCCACACCCGAAAGTCCGGAATAATGCCATCCGACAATAACTGAAATCACAAAAAACACATAATAGACTGCCTCCAAAAGAAGATAGTCAAGCGAACGGCCTCGCGCTAAGGTGAGATAAGCAACAGGAAGAGTTGCCGACTTAAGTATCATCGCGCCTGCCCACCAACGGGCTAAAGGAACAATAGGCAGAAACGATGAAGAAAGCAACAATGGTACTAACCACGGCAACAACACCATAACGATCAAGACTAACGGAATAGTCAAACCGGTCAACACCAACAACTGACGGCGCACTATTCCTGAAGCCGCACGATGGTCAGAGGTTGCTGACAGACGAGGCATGTAATCCTGTTCTAAAGCGGAAAACAAAATGGCCATATAACCTGCTGTAAGCAATTGGGCTGAACTAAACCATCCTACCACCTGCGAAGATGCTTCGCCTTGAAGCCACACACGAATACCATATTCTGATGCTGCACCTATTACAGCTGCCAAGGTAAAGGCCATTCCTAAACGAAACATGGAGCGCATTTCTGACAATGGAAACAGGGTATTGCCTTTTGGAAACTGCAACGGACATACGCGCAACGAACAAAAAAGTACGGGCAACAGGGCTGCCAATGCTGTTAAAACCACTACCGCTACGATGGATGACGCTCCATAATATATATATAGAGGTACGGTCAGCAAGAGACTCGACAATACGGAGACGATCTGCGACAAGGCCAACCAACGAAGGCGACGGGCGGCTTTGAGGATTGCCAACTCACCTGAACAGACGATCATCAACAAGACTGCTGGCGACAACAGCCAATGCCCCATCAGACCGCAGACAACCAACCCTAACGATCCGCCGGATATCGTCAACAACCGTACAGACCATACGCTCCGAATGCGTTGCACATTCCCTTCGTCAAAAGCCAACGACAAACGACGGACGCCACTCAACGACACACCCATGCCACAAAGCTGGACCAACATATTGACCAACGTATTGAGCAACGAAAGAGCACCTACACCGTCAGGGCCAAGAAACAAGGCCGCACACTTATTGCGGATAAGTGAAGCGACAACATTAACCGCCTGAACGCCACCAAAAAGGCCGGTGACCATTAAAATATGACGGAATGGCGAAATGCCACTGTTTCTTCTGGTAATCTTCATACTACCCTATTAAACGACAAAATGGCTCAAATTATTGCACTATCAGTAATAAATCTCACGATTTTCCTTTTTTTTTGCTTGCATTTGTGAGATTTTTCGTACTTTTGCATACTGTATGAAAGTATTAAAGTTTGGCGGCACTTCCGTCGGTTCTATAGAGAGTATTCTCAGTTTGAAAAGTATCGTTGAGTCAGAGACCCAACCCGTCATTGTCGTGGTCAGCGCTTTAGGAGGCATCACAGACAAACTGATTGCCATTTCACAACAGGCACTAACCGGTGACGAACAATATAAAGAGGAGTTTGAAAACATCGTCAAACGCCATCATCACATGGTGGAAAACATCATCAAAGACGAAACGGCGAAAAAAGCGCTGCTCGGCACACTCAACGACCTCTTCGATCAGTTGCGATCCATCTACTATGGCGTATTCCTCATACATGACCTCAGCGCAAAAACGCAGGCCACAATAGTCAGTTATGGAGAACGCCTGAGCTCGCATATCGTAGGGACGCTTATCAAAAACGGTAAGCGAATGAATTCACGCGACTTCATCAAGACCATCAACAAACAGGGTAAACATACACTCGACACCAAACTCACCAACCAACTGGTGAAAGATACTTTCGCTACTATCGACTTCAATACGACAGTTCCTGTGGTGCCCGGTTTCATCAGCAGAGACAGAGACACCAACGAGACAACCAATCTGGGACGAGGCGGAAGCGACTATACCGCTTCTATTATCGCAGCAGCACTCGATGCTGACGTGTTGGAAATATGGACTGACGTCAACGGATTCATGACAGCCGACCCACGCGTCATCAAGTCGGCTTATACCATCAACGAATTGTCCTACATCGAGGCGATGGAATTGTGCAACTTCGGAGCTAAAGTCGTATATCCTCCTACCATATATCCGGTTTGCGTCAAAAACATTCCTATCAAGGTCAAAAACACATTCAACCCCTCTGATCCCGGAACGATCATCAAAGACAAGATAGAAAACGACCGCAAACCTATCAAGGGTATTTCAAGCATCAAGGGTACAACTCTCATCACCGTTACCGGCCTGTCAATGGTCGGTGTGATTGGTGTCAACAGACGCATCTTCACAGCATTGGCAAACAATGGTATCTCGGTATTCATGGTGTCGCAGGCATCGTCTGAGAACTCTACGTCAATAGGTGTGCGCGATGAGGATGCTGACAAAGCCGTTGAAACACTCAACGAGGAATTTGCTAAAGAAATCAAAACAGGAGCTATGTTCCCCATGCACGCTGAAAGCGGATTGGCTACAATCGCTATCGTGGGCGAAAACATGAAACATACACCTGGTATTGCCGGTAAACTCTTCGGTACATTGGGACGAAGCGGAATATCCGTCATCGCCTGTGCACAGGGTGCATCCGAAACAAACATCTCGTTTGTTGTCCACTCAAAATATCTGCGTAAATCCCTCAACGTTCTGCACGACTCGTTCTTCTTGTCGGAATACAAAGTACTCAACTTGTTTGTGTGTGGTGTGGGAACCGTCGGAGGTAACCTCCTGCAACAGATTGCATCACAATATCAGGAACTCGCCGATACACGCCAACTGAAACTTAACGTAGTGGGTATCGCCAGTTCACACAATGCCATCTTCAACCGAGAAGGCCTTGACCTGAACAACTACAAAGAGCAGCTGAAAGCGTCGGAGCCCAGCAACATTTCAAAAATGTGCAAGGAAGTGGTGGGCATGAATATCTTCAATTCCGTATTCGTTGACTGCACAGCCAGCAGCGAAGTGGCAGAACTGTACCAGACGTTTCTGGAGCACAATATTTCAGTCGTAACAGCCAACAAAATTGCTGCCTCTGCGGAGTATGAGAAATATGCGAAACTCAAAGAAACTGCGCTGCGCCGTGGCGTGAAATTTCTCTTCGAAACCAATGTGGGCGCAGGACTGCCTATCATTGGTACCATCAACGACTTGAGAAATTCAGGCGACAAGATCCTTAAAATCGAAGCGGTATTGTCTGGTACGCTTAACTATATCTTCAATACAATAGCAGCCGACGTACCTTTCTCTGAAACAGTCAGACTTGCCAAAGAGGAAGGCTATTCAGAACCGGACCCACGTATCGACCTGTGCGGTAAGGATGTTATCCGTAAGTTGGTCATCCTTACTCGCGAAGCAGGATATAGAGTAGAACAAAGCGACGTCGTGAAACAGTTGTTCATGCCAGATGATTTCTTCGAGGGTAGTCTGGAGGATTTCTGGAAGCGCCTACCGTCACTTGATGCTGACTTTGAGCGCCGCCGTGAAATATTGGAAAAAGAGAAGAAACGCTGGCGCTTTGTGGCGAGCATGGAGATGGGCAAGACAAAAGTGTCGTTGGAGGCCGTCAGCGAACATCATCCTTTCTATGGTCTTGAAGGATCAAACAACATCGTCCTGCTGACGACAGAACGATACAAAGAATACCCCATGCTCATACAGGGCTATGGAGCTGGTGCAGGTGTAACTGCAGCAGGTGTGTTTGCTAACATCATGTCAATTGCTAATATATAATCACATTGAAACATATCATCATATTGGGCGACGGAATGGCTGACCACCCCGTTGAAAGACTTGGTGGAAAAACACTCTTGGAATATGCACGCCCTGAATACATGAACCGCTTGGCTAAAATGGGACGGACAGGAAGACTGCAAACCATCCCAAGTGGATTTGCTCCGGGTAGCGAAGTAGCTAATACGTCCATTCTCGGATACGACCTCAACAAGGTATATGAAGGACGTGGCCCGCTTGAGGCTGCTTCTATCGGATATGAACTGCATCCCGATGACTTGGCGCTACGGTGCAACATCATCTCGCTGGCGGATGGGAATATCATCACACACAATGGCGGAAACCTTGAAACGGCTGATGCAGATGTGTTGATACAAGAGCTCAACAAATACCTGGGAGATGACCGTGTGCGCTTTATCACTGGCATTCAATACCGTCACCTGCTCGTCATTCGTGGTGGTTCAAAACATGTTGTCTGTGCTCCCCCACACGACCATCCCAATGAACCATGGGAGAAACTATTGGTGAAGGCGGAAGACAACGCACCTGTTGAACCAGGAAGAATGACTGCAGAGGAAACGGCAGAACTCATCAACAGACTCATCATAGAATCCCAGCAGATTCTGTCCGCACATCCTTTCAATCGCAACAGGGCGGCAAAAGGTGAACGACAGGCCAATAGTATTTGGCCATGGGGCGGTGGATACCGACCTTCCATGCAGCCACTCACACAACTCTACCCACAGGTTAAGAGCGGTACCGTGATTTCTGCCGTTGACCTGATCAGAGGCATAGGACATTATGCCGGACTGGAAATCGTCAACGTAGAAGGTGCTACTGGTTTGGCAAATACCAACTACGAAGGTAAGGCACAGGCTGCTATTGAAGCCTTGCAACACGATGACTTCGTATTTGTTCATGTAGAGGCTACTGACGAAGCTGGTCATGATGGCGACCTCGAACTGAAACTGCGGGCCATTGACTATCTTGACAAACGGCTTATCAAACCCGTTTATGAAGCCGTATGTCAAATGAACGAACCCGTATGCATCGCTATCCTCCCCGACCACCCTACTCCCGTGGAAATGCGCATCCATGTCGATGAACCTGTCCCCTTCCTGATCTGGCATCCTGGCATCGAGGCTGACGCAGTAGAACATTATGATGAGGTGAGTTGCGTAAGCGGCAGTTATGGGATGTTGAAACTCAATGAATTTATGAACCAACTGATGAAAATATAATGAAATATTACAGTACAAACGGAAAAGCGCCAAACGCAGACTTGCATAAGGCTGTAGTAAAAGGTCTGGCAGAAGATAAAGGTCTATACATGCCTGAAAAGATCAAGGCATTACCACAGTCGTTTTTCGACCATATCGAGACACTTTCATTTCAGGAAATCGCCTATACTGTTGCCGATGCCTTCTTCGGTGAGGATGTGGAGGCGGATGCGCTGAAGAAGATTGTGTATGATACTTTAGCCTTTGACTGTCCTGTGGTAGAGGTTGAACCGACCATCTACTCGCTCGAACTCTTCCATGGTCCCACTCTTGCATTCAAAGATGTAGGTGCACGTTTCATGGCTCGTCTGTTACAGTATTTCATCAGCAAAGAAAAGAAAGGCCGCGTGAATGTTCTCGTGGCAACCAGTGGAGACACGGGTAGTGCCGTTGCCAACGGATTCCTCGGTGTTGAAGGTATTCATGTCTATGTTCTTTATCCAAAAGGCAAGGTCAGCAAAATACAAGAGTCACAGTTTACGACCTTGGGACAGAACATCACAGCCATTGAAGTTGATGGAGTCTTTGACGACTGTCAGGCATTGGTGAAAGCAGCTTTTATGGATCAGGAACTCAACGCGCACATGTGCCTCACATCGGCAAACTCTATCAATGTTGCGCGCTTTCTGCCACAGTCGTTCTACTATTTCAATGCCTATGCACGCATGAAGGAGCGCGGACTTGCTGATAAACTGGTGGCTTGTGTTCCCAGTGGCAACTTCGGCAATATCTGCTCTGCCCTCTTCGGCAAAAAGATGGGTCTCCCCATCAGCCGTTTTATCGCAGCCAACAATGCCAACGATATCTTCTATAAATATCTCTGTACTGGCAAATACGAACCAAAAACCAGCGTACAGACCTTGGCCAATGCGATGGATGTGGGCGATCCCTCAAACTTCGCACGCATCTATGACCTTTATAAGGGAAGTCATCAGGATATCTGCCAAGACATCAGCGGTGCCACCTATTCCGACGAACAAATCAAAGAGACGATGACACAATGCTATCGGGATCATGGTTACACGTTGGATCCGCACGGAGCCTGTGGTTACCGTGCACTCAAGGAAGGATTGCAACCTGGAGAGGTTGGCGTATTCTTGGAAACAGCACATCCTGCTAAGTTCAAAGAGAAGGTCGATGCCATCCTCCATACCGACATCACCATTCCAGAACGTCTTGCTGCATTTATGAAAGGCGAAAAGAAGAGCATTCCCATGACGAAAGATTTCGTAGATTTCAAATCATTTCTCATGCAAGAATAACATCATCAGGCTATCATCACCACCTTTCTGATATTTTGAAGAAAGGTAAACTTAGGTAAATAATGCAATAAACAAAAAGAGAATCTCTGAATTTGAATAGAGATTCTCTTTTTTTCTTGACGTATGGACTTACAGCTTTGAGAGGAATTTCTCCCGGTCCACAACAAAGCGAAGATGAGTGCCCTCACCAAGCAATTGTTCGCCGCAGAATGCTTTCACAGCATATTCTATTTTCCGACCATCTACTTTGGTCACCTCTGCCGTAGCCGTTACGGTTTCGCCGATTTTTGTCGGCCGAAGATGCGAAGATTCAATATGACCGCCTACTGTAGTACAGCCCTCCGGCAACGCATCAGCAACAGCCAGCATGGCGGCATTTTCCATAAGCGCCATCATGGCTGGAGTCGCCAATACCTTCATATCTCCAGAACCTATCTTCTTCGCTGTTACATTTTCGTCAACAACCAGCTCACTGGTATGTTTCATTCCTGTTTCTATCATATTTCCGTTCTATTAAGTTTTTATAAATGAAATGCGAAATTAGTTGATTTTACTGAAACAGCCAAATATTTTTATCATTCTTTTTTGGTGGTGTGCAATATAATTCCTATCTTTGCATCAAAACAAATTCAATACTAACAATCCTATATATTATGGAATATTCACAAGAAGATCTAAAACAGATTTCCCAAAAAGGAATCAACGAAGCACAAGTAGAGAAACAACTTGAACTATTCAAAAAAGGGTTCCCTTTTCTGAAGCTTGAAGCTGCTGCTAGCATTCAGCATGGTATCATGGCACCCAGCGATGCTGACCGGAAGAAATATATAGAGGCATGGGAAAGCTACAAGAAAGCAGGCCACAGAGTAGTCAAATTCGTACCTGCCTCTGGAGCCGCAAGCCGTATGTTCAAAGACATGTTTGCCTTTGTCGATGCCGACTATGATATCCCCACAACAGACTTTGAGAAAAAATTCTTCGACAACATCAGCCACTTCGCCTTCTACAACGAACTTGATGCTGCCTGCCGCAAGAACAATGGAAAAGGCATCAGCCAACTCATAGCCGATGGACAATACAAAGCTGTAGTAGAAAATATGCTCAAACCGGAAGGCCTCAACTACGGACAACTGCCAAAAGGTATGCTGCTGTTCCACAACTATCCGGAAGGAGCACGCACACCAATGGAAGAGCATCTTGTGGAAGGTGCCCTCTACGCTGCCTCTAACAACGAGGCTCACGTACATTTCACGGTGAGCCATGAGCACATGGACTACTTCAAACAGCGCGTAGCCATGAAAGCCGATTCTTTTGCAAAGAAATATGGAATCCGCTATGACATCAGTTTCTCAGAGCAAAAACCTTCTACCGACACCATTGCTGCCAATCCTGACGGTACCCCGTTCCGCAACCAAGACGGATCTCTGTTGTTCCGTCCCGGAGGCCATGGCGCACTTATCGAGAATCTGAACGAGATCAGCGCCGATGTCATATTCGTCAAAAACATAGATAATGTAGTTCCAGACCGACTGAAAGACGAAACAGTGGAATGGAAACAAATCATTGCAGGAGTATTGGTAACGCTCCAGAAACGCGCTTTCGACTATCTACAGCTGCTTGAAACCGGTTGTTACAACCACCAGCAGATTGAAGAAATCATCCGTTTCGTCCAACAAGATCTTTGCTGCCGCAAAAACAACATCAAGGAACTGGAAGATGCAGAACTGGTAATGTACCTCAAAAAGAAGCTCAACCGTCCCATGCGCGTGTGTGGCGTTGTGAAAAATGTAGGCGAACCGGGAGGTGGTCCTTTCCTCACCTACAACCAAGACGGAACCGTATCGCTGCAAATTCTGGAAAGTTCACAGATAGACAAATCAAATACCGCTTATATGGAAATGTTTACCAAGGGAACACATTTCAATCCAGTCGATTTGGTCTGCGCCGTGAAAGACTATCAGGACAAGCCTTTCAATCTGCCCGACTTTGTAGATCCTACCACAGGATTCATCTCACAGAAATCCAAAGACGGAAAACCGCTTCAGGCACTTGAGCTCCCAGGCCTTTGGAATGGTGCCATGAGCAATTGGAATACTATCTTTGTGGAAGTTCCTCTTGGCACTTTTAATCCTGTAAAGACCGTCAACGACTTATTGCGCAGCCAGCATCAATAAGACTTTGCGATATTAACAAACACCGCGGCACTTTTCCATCATCAAGAAAGTGCCGCTTTTATTTTATCAGAACCTCCGTGTGCAGCCCCTTTTAATGTCGGAAATCGAATGACACGGATTTTTTGCGTTGGTGCTCCGGTGTAGTAGATCCGTAGTTCCGTGGTTCTGTAAATCCGTAATATTTCTGGCCATAGGCCATATTTTATCAAAGATTTCCTCCAAAGATTTCTTGCGAAGCAACCCAAACTCATCCAGCTAAATCAGCATAAAGTATTATAATTTAAGTTAAACCAATACTGGTTTTAGTTAAATATAATTAATAGGCGATATAAAAAGTGCCAAATCTCTTGCATTCTGGGGATTTCATGTTGTATATTTGTATTTTAAGCCGAGGATGATTTCCAAAACAAGAAAGAGACCTTCAAATCAAAAGTTAAACAAATAATTTACAACTAAAAAGTCACTTATGTTTACAAAACAAGTAATTCAACACACCATCCGGTCCCGACAGAGACACAACGGTTTCCCGATCGCTTCTCGTTCGGTTCCCGTTAACTTCTCGTTAGGTCCTCGTTCGTCTCTCGTTCGTCTCTCGTTGCTTATTCGTTAGTCTATCGAAGACCTATCGAGGACCGAACGAGGAACAAGCAAAAAACGAACGAAAGAACAACGAATATCGATCGAGATGCCGACGAGAAGCTATTGAAAACCCAACGAGAAGCCCCCGTCATGGCTTGCAGAATACCCTTTTGCAACCACAAACCAGCATACAGCCCCTCACCCTGCTTCTGCCGAGGCAGACAGCAGTACTTTCAGACCCACTCAGGCATTCTCACGGCGAATCAAGCCATTTGTAAAATTTGAGTGCAAAGACACAGATAAAAATCCAAACAAAAGCCACGGCAATCAGACTTTGTATAATTTTATATTTCATACTCTCTTTAGTATGATATTTTGTTTTTATCTTTATGTGTGTGAAATCATGTATGATTCTTTGGGTTTGTCAAACAAAAAATATCAGTATAATAATGATTCTGAATATTATTGTGTACCTTTGCATGTGAATCATATCTATTTAAGATTAAGTTTTGACTTTTCTGTTATCTATAGGCATATAACTATCAAATTATCAGTCAATAATATATTTTGATATGGCAAAAGTGGGCTACATAATGGCAACCTCTCAGTATGACAAACTGGAAGAAGACCGCAAATGGATGAACGACTTCGGCTGTGTCCGCATCGTAGAAGAAAACGATGAGGACGAACGCAACAGACCGCTCTGGAAACAACTGATGGTTGCCCTGCAAAGGGGCGATGAACTTGTCATATCCAAGTTTTCCAATGCCTTGCGTGGCAGTCGGGAACTGGCAACATTTCTGGAATTTTGCCGAGTCAAGGTCATCCGTATTGTCAGCATCCATGACCAGATTGATTCAAGGAACGAGCTGTTTCCCGAAACAAGGCCGTCCGATGTATTGGAAATGATGGGTGCTTTTCCGGAAGAGGTTCTTCCCCTGCGTAAGTCTGCGGAGCATGTCGTCAATTTACAGGAGAAGATGATAGTGTCACTACCTCCCGTCTCGTCAGCAAAGATGCAGAAGCTCGACAGAGAAAAGACAGTCATCAACCTGTATGTTGCAGGTCATCCCATTGATGAAGTATGGAGAGCCAGCGGTTTCAGAAGCCGAAGCTCTGTGTTCCGCATACTGAACAAACATGGCATCAAGCTGAACCGCGACAATCATTCTGGGCCAATCAAGAGAAAGGGCATATCTGACAATCCACAAGACAAAGAATAAATAGCATGAAAAAGATACTGTTCCTACATGGTTTCTTTGCTACTGGCAGCTGTCCAATGGCGAGAGCACTGAGGGAGGCCTTTGATGGGCAAGCCATCGTGCTGACTCCCGATCTGCCTCTCCATCCCAAGGTAGCACTGAAATACATACGCATGCTTATCGACAAGGAGAAGCCAGACCTGCTCATAGGCAACAGTTGCGGGGCTTTCCTTGCACAGATGCTTTCTCCTGTCGTTGGCATCCCTGCCCTACTTGGCAATCCTCATTTCAAGATGACGGACTTCCTGAGAGAACGCATTGGCGAACATGAGTACAAGGCTCCGCGCATGGACGGTAATCAGACAATAGTCATCAACGAATCACTCATCAATGAGTTTGGGGAACTCGAAGCCACACAGTTTGATTGTTGTAATCCGTATTACAAGGATCGTGTGTGGGGACTCTTTGGTGAACAAGACACACTGGCTCATTTTGAGCCGTTGTTCTTGCAGTACTATAACAACAGCTATCACTTCCCTGGCGGACACACGCCCACAGAGCAGGAAGTCAGGACTTGGTATGCCCCGTTGGTACAGAAGATACTCATGGAGTATTCAGTTAAAGAAGAAAGATTTTTCCGTCACTTCAAGGGAGGAATGTACAAGTATATCCATTCCGCATATGACAGCGAAACTCAGGAACGCATGGTAGTATATCAAGCACTATATGGTGAGGAAGCATACTGGGTTCGTCCCGAGAAGATGTTTTTCGAGCAAATAACAAGAGACGGAAGGACATTTAACCGATTCACAGAAATAGACAGATAAAGATGGAAACATTCAAAGACGTTATATCAGGCGACCAACTGGTCTTGGTCGATTTCTTCGCCACATGGTGCCAGCCATGCAAGATGATGCACCCCATCTTGGAGCAGGTGAAGACAGTGCTGGGTGACAGAATCCGCATCATCAAGGTAGATGTGGACAAGTATGGAGTGACAGCAAACCAGTATGGCATACAGTCTGTGCCCACACTCATGTTGTTTAGACACGGCGAAGTACTTTGGAGAACAAGCGGCGTGGTACAGAAATCAGAGTTGTTGCAACGATTGACCCGTTTTTAAGATAAATATCATTATGGAACAAGAGATGACATTACGTGATTTGGCCAACTATCTGGACAATATCGGCATCCAATTCTTGGCGACAATAGGATTGGACGGCAAGCCGAAGGTTCGTCCGATGCAGTATATGGTGTTGGAGGATGGGAAACTATGGTTCTGCACCAATTCTAAGAAGGAGGTCTATGCAGAACTGCAAGCCAATCCCTTTGTGGAACTCTGTGGCTGCAAACTGGAAAGGGATGAGATGCAGACTCCTTGGATTCGTTTCTCGGCAGAGGCAGTTTTCGAGGAAAGGCAGAACATTAGGGATGCCATCATCGACAAGAGTGCCATCGTGAATGCGCTATATAAGAATATGCGTGACAATCCCATCTTCAAGGTGTTCTATCTGAAGGACATCGACGGATGGATGACCAACCTCGGTCATGTCAAGGGACTGGAGAACAGAGATGAGTTTGCAAGACCTATACATTTCAAATTCTGACATACAATGAACATCGTAATATTATCAGGCAGCCCACGAAAGGGGGGCAACACGGAAATATTGGCGGAATCGTTTGCCCAAGGAGCTTCATCCAAGCACAATGTTGACTTCATATCAGTAAGGGACTATCACATAAATCCTTGTATAGGATGTAATTCGTGTTTCAAGAGAGATGACCAATCCTGTATTCAAAAAGATGACATGCAGACCGTTTACGACAAGTTGGCAAAGGCAGACATGCTTGTTGTTGCTTCTCCTGTCTATTTCTACGGCATAAGTTCACAGCTTAAGGCTCTGATCGACAGGTGTCACAATCCACTCAGAGATTCTTTCAAAATAAAGAAAGTTGCCTTGTTGCTCGTCGGTGCCGCCACATTACCCGAACTGTTTGACAGCATTCTTGTCCAATATAGACTATGCATCAACTACTTCCACCTTGAAGACAGTGGAAAGATACTTGTAAGAGGAGTTAAAGAAAAGGGCGACATCAAAAACACCAACGCCCTAAAAGAAGCATTTTCCCTCGGAGCTTCAATATAATACCAACATATAAGAATGTGTAAAAATTCATTGGCACTATAAAGAAAAAAAATGGAATATAAAGATAAGGTAGCAATCGTGACAGGCGGTGCGCATGGCATCGGCAAATGTATCGCTGAGGAGTTTCGCAAGAAAGGGGCTTCGGTAGCGGTCATTGATATGCGAGAGGGTGACCATTTCGTTGGGGACATTTCCAAGAAGGAGGTGCTGGAAGCCTTTGCCGATGAAATAATCGGCAAATACGGTAAGGTGGATTATATCATCAACAATGCCCTTCCTCTGATGAAGGGGCTGGATGTATGTACGTGGGAGGAGTTTCAGTATGCTTTGACAGTCGGGATTACAGCACCTTTCTATCTTGTCAAGCTGCTTGCTCCGTATCTTGCTGAGGGAGCATCGATAGTAAACATATCGTCCTCGCGCGACCGCATGAGTCAGCCGCAGACAGAGAGCTACACAGCTGCCAAGGGAGGTATTGCCGCCCTCACCCATGCCCTTGCCGTCACACTTCGGAACAAGGCAAGGGTCAACTCCATTTCGCCAGGATGGATAGACACTGATTATAAGGAGTACGATGGCGCAGATGCGGTGCAGCAGCCGGCAGGACGTGTGGGCAACCCGATGGACATCGCCAATATGGTGCTGTTCCTCTGCTCGGACAAGGCAGGATTCATCACAGGCGAAAATATCTGCATCGACGGCGGTATGACCCGACAGATGATTTACCATGGTGATCATGGCTGGATGTTGACTTCATCGAAGGCTGGATTATGACAGAGTGTACATATCTACTGCTAATTTGATTGATGACAAAATAATTAAAAAAATTTAACAATGAAGAAGATTTTTAAAATTGATTGTGGGCTATATCCTCTGGGACTTCTTACGATTCTGTCTGGTATAGGCTTGCACATAGCGGGACATGGAAGTAACCATAATACATGGGAAATTTGGGCTGTTATTCATTCTGTCTTATCAGTTTCGTTTACCATACTGCTTGCCTGTCACATCCACACTCATTGGGCTTGGTTCAAACATGTACGTCGAAGCACAATCAGCCGTAAACGGTTTATGACAACCATGCTGACTATGGTTTCCATATCCACTGTGTTTTCAGGAATTGTCCTGCTTGCAATATGGGGCGTAAACACACAGGTCGGTCTTTTACATTACAAAATAGGTATTAGTTTTGTACTGCTGATGCTATTACATGGAGTAAAAAGAATACGTATAATAAAGAAAGCAGTCTGTAAAGCAGATAGAACTCACTCCCATTGTTTATGTGGATGATAACAAATATTACATCGAACTGAAATGCGAGTGCGGAACATACGCCGTAATTGCTTTTGAATAGATATGACAGTACAAGAATACAGAGATTACATTGCAGCAGGAAATCCTGTTGTGGCTGGTAGCGATGTCCACCTCTTCATGCACCAAATGGCGCAAGAGGCCATTCGCATCACTATGGAGATAAACAACAAGTACCATACACCAGAGGAACTCAGGAAGCTGTTCTCCGAACTTTGGGACATAGACGTACCAGAGTCGTTCGGCATGTTCCCTCCTTTCAATACCGATTGTGGAAAGAATACCCACATTGATGAGCGAGTATTCATCAATAGCGGTTGCAAGTTCCAGGATCAAGGAGGCATCTTCATTGGCAATGATTGCCTTATAGGACATAATGCAACACTCTGTACTATCAATCACAATCCCGATCCAGAGCATCGTGGCGACATGACATTCAAGCCAATTCGCATTGAAAATAAGGTGTGGCTTGGAGCAAACGTAACCATCTGTCCTGGTGTCACCATCGGTGAAGGAGCAGTTGTAGCAGCAGGAGCAGTTGTAACAAAGGATGTAGAAGCAAGAACAGTTGTGGGTGGTATACCTGCAAAAATTATAAAGAACGTTTAGAAAAATGAAAGTAATAGCAATAAACGGAAGTCCACGTAAGAATTGGAATGCAGCCATCATGACTGTGGTGAACACGCAGATAAACCAGTATTCAAAAATCCTAACATATAAATAATAAGAAGAGTTATGGGAATTATTACAATGCTCTGTAGCCTGTTTGGTTGCAGTGCTCAGACAGAAGGATTCAAGAGTCTTTCTGTAGAAGAATATGCCAAGGCGATTGAGGACACAACCATTGTGCGCCTTGATGTACGCACAGCAGAAGAATACGCAGACGGACACATAGCGAAGGCTCTCAACATTGATGTACTCAAATCTGACTTTGAGCAGAAAGCCGTTGCTACACTTCCAAAGGACAGAATCATTGCCATAAACTGCCGTAGCGGAAAGCGAAGCAAGAATGCAGCAAGAATCCTTGTAAAGAATGGTTACGAGGTAATAGAACTGGATTCTGGTTTTAATGGTTGGACAAGCAAAGGTATGCCAGTGACCAAATGAAAAACTTTATAATTCCTTTCGCATTGCTGGCATTGATGACGGCATGCGGCGGCAATAACAATGGCAAAAGCCAAGAGAACGTAGAACAAAACAACAAGGTTATGACACTGAATATCGACAATTTCAAGTGGACACGGCAACCCGAGAGTTACGTCATCAAGGGTGACACAATCGAAGTCGTGACCAAACCGGGAACGGACTTGTGGCAACGTACTTATTACCATTTCCGCAACGACAACGCTCCCGTATTCCAGATGGAGACTGAGGAGAAGTTCTTCAGCTTCGTGGTAAAGACCGACTTCACCGAAAGCCACCATCGCTTCGACCAATGCGGCATCGTGATGTATCTCGACAGCGAGAACTGGCTAAAAGGCAGTGTGGAATACGAGAACGAGGAATTTCAGCACTTAGGTAGCGTGGTCACCAACAACGGCTACTCCGACTGGGCAACCACCGCCATTCCCGCCGACGTGAAGACGATGTGGTATCGCCTCTCGCGCCGAGAGGATGACTATTGCATTGAGTGCTCGCGGGACGGAGAACATTTTACCCAGATGCGCGTATGCCACATGCATCAGGGCGGCGGGAAGATACGTTTTGGCATCTACGCATGCTCTCCCGAGGAGTCATCCTTCAAGGCCATCTTCACCGACATGAAGCTGACCGAATGTACATGGAAGGCTCACAACGGACAGCAGCCAGACTAACTGTTCAACTACATAAATAGTCATTCAAAGATGATGAGACAATGAAGAAACTGTCAGCAAAGGGGATGAAGGCACTGAAGGTGGTACACCTTTTATGTGCCATAGCTTGGTTTGGCTCTGCCATATCCATGAATCTGCTGCGACACATTGTAGTGGTAAAGGATGCAGCAGGAATGTATTGGATGGCAGAGATACTGGAAGCCATTGACATGAAGATACTGGTGCCAGGAGCTGTTGGCTGCCTGCTCACGGGCATTGTCTATGGCATTTTCACCAACTGGGGCTTCTTCAAGCATAGATGGCTCACGGTGAAATGGGTGCTCACTCTCTTCATGATTCTTTTCGGCACGTTCTATATGGGACCATTGGTAAAAGAGAATGTACTGATAGGCAAGGCTATCATAGAGGGAAACGGTGATGTGGCGCAGTACTGGAAGAATGTTACGGCAAACGCCTATGCCGGTCTGCTCCAAATAGTATTGCTGACCGTCGTAACCATTGTGTCTGTATATAAACCATGGAAGCGGAAAGGGCATTGAAATGATGAACATCATTCTTGGTTATCTACTTGCCGTCAACATAGCCACATTCTTCTTGTACGGCATTGACAAGTACAAGGCAAAGAAGAATAAATGGCGTATATCAGAGGCTACACTGCTGACAATGGCTGCCATAGGTGGAAGTATTGGAGCATGGGCAGGTATGCGACTTTGGCATCACAAGACTATGCACAAGAAATTCAAGTATGGCATACCTTTAATAATCATCATGCAGATTGCTTTGGTGGCCTATCTGCATACAATCATATTATGACCGCACCGAGTATTGAATCATCCACACGAGAAGAGCGTTTGGATTACTTCTGAACGAATGGAAATGCTTACACAACTGTGAGTTGTGTGGCAAATGCCATGTTCTTAAAGGTCGAAGCGAAGAAATCCTCTATACCGACTATATAGACGGCAATCGGTCGTATATGGATATAACATTGGAAATAAGAAGTAACAAATGAGTCTATGACAATACATTGAATGAATTGATAACAAAATAAATAGAATAAAAATGAACCGACGAACGAAGGAAACGCAGAGTAATGCAGGCATTAACTCTGCTTTACAAGGAGGAGGAAGACCAAAGGTCAAATCATTTGGACAAAAATCGTGGATGCTTCCACAGCCGGTACTGATTATCGGCACATACGATAAGAACGGCAAGCCCAATGCTATGAATGCTGCTTGGGGAGGTCAATGGGACGCGAAGGAGATTATGATTGCCATGGGCGCACATGCCACTACCGAGAATCTGAACGACTGCCCTGATTTTACCGTGGCATTTGCTACAAAACAGACCATGGTGGCTGCTGATTTCGTGGGCATTGTCTCTGCCAAGAACGATGCAGACAAGATGGAGAAAGCAGGTTGGAAATGGGAGAAGTCAGAGAATGTAAACGCACCCGTCTTCACCGACTTTCCCATGACCTTGGAGTGCCGCATCAAGGAAAAGATTGACGAGTCGGAAGAGGGCTATTACATCGTGGCAGAGATAGTCAACATCCTTGTGGATGAGAACTATCTGGCAGAGGACGGCAAGCCCGACATGGAGAAGATGGAACTCATCGTGTTCGACCCGATACATCATGGTTACATCGAACTTGACAAGACCATTGGAAAGGCATTCTCAGATGGCAAGGCTTTGAAATGATGACACTCAGATACATCTTCCATAGTGGATTCCTGCTTGAAACGGCTCGGTGCATCCTGGTCTTTGACTACTGGATGGATCCTGCCGATGTCATGAGTGGGTACATGAATACATGTAAACATGTGTACATGTTTTCAAGCCATTTCCATGAGGACCACTTCACGAAAGCAATCTTCAAATGGAAGAATAGCATCCCCAATATTACATACATCCTGTCAAAGGATATACTCAAACGAAGAAGAGCGCAGAAAGAGTATGCCGATGTATGGATGGCCAAAGGAACGGTATGGGAAGATGAGAACCTGAAGGTGTCAGCCACGGGCAGCAATGACAGTGGCGTGAGCTGGATTGTTGAAACAGAAGGTAAAACCATCTTTCATGCTGGTGACCTGTGCAACTGGTACGCACGCTTTCTTGTTGACGGCGCGCCTGAAGGAGAAATCTTTAGCGAAGAGTTCAGTCAATATATCAATCCAGTGGCAGAGGAAAAGCGGTTCCTTGGTGAACTTAAAGACATCCGAAAGATTACCGATTCGTTTGACCTTGTGATGTTCCCTGTGGACGGACGCATCGGCAACGGCTTTACGCTGGGAGGGCGTCAGTTTATCGACCGCTTCAAGGTTGGGATGTTCGTTCCAATGCACTTAGTCATGAGTGGGTTTGAGAGTGCGTGGCGCATGGAGCCTTTCTGCAAAGAAAAGGATGTCCCCTTTTGGTGCATCGGGCACGAAGGAGACTGCATAACAATATAATAATAACACATTAAATCGTTAAAACAATGGACGCAAAAGAAAAAGTATTAGCAACAATGAAAGAGGCAGGTCAGCCTCTTAACGCAGGTAAAATCGCAGAGCTCAGCGGTCTCGACCGCAAAGAGGTAGATGCAGCCATGAAGCAGTTGAAGGCAGAGGGCGCAATCGTCTCTCCTGTTCGTTGCAAATGGGCACCTGCAGAGTGATGGTACAGGACTCGACAACATATTATGTATGGATAGGCGGGTCATGTGACTACGGTCATAAGGAACGTGCTGGTGGTGCTGCCGTTGTGATTGAGCATAACGGTAGCATCATCAGCCGTGATGTAATCAGCGACTTGCATACCACAGAGTTCCGCATGATGCTAACCCTCATGGTGAAGGTAATGCAGGAAATCCCTGAAAGTTCCGACATTATCTTCCTGACCAATGCCGCCTATATTCAAAACTTTGACAAGACTCCAACATCAAAGTCGGCCAACCGAACGAGCAGCGAGAGCAAAGATGCAAGCTCGCTTGCAATCTCTGCCGAGTCGCGAGGGAAGAAGGCGAGAGCCAACTCCGACTTGATTATTCAATGCATCGAGGAAAAGAAGAGACACAAGTCTGTTGGAGTCAAAATCGTACAATATCATAAGAGCCCATTGCTGATAGAGACCCATGATAGGGCTACGGAAGCAATGGCTAAGACAAGGAAGGAGTTTCATCAGAAGCTGCAATAGAATTTCTCTTTAAACTTTCAGGCACGATTTGCGTCTAATTCTTAGGTAATGGCGTTTAAGCACCCATCGCTTTTTAGGTATTATAAATTTTTAATTTTTAGCTTATGAAAAGAATTTTTCAAATATTGATGATTGCCATTTGCTGCATGGTTTCATGCAATATGGCGGCGAATGCGGGCAACGACAAGCCTATCTCTGTAAATGCACTTCCTGCCAAGGCCCAGACCTTGCTCAATAATCATTTCAATGGTCAGAAGGTGATGCTTGCAACGATTGAATCGGGAGTTGTCAGCAGAAGCTATGATGTGGTTCTGCAGAATGGCACGAAGCTGGAATTCGACAAAAAAGGAAATCTTACAGAGATAAACTGCAAGCAGGGAATCGTGCCAGCTCTGTTGATTCCGCAAGCCATCAAGAACTACTTGAAGGATAATTATGCAGGACAATCGGTGAAAAAGATTGAAATGAACAAGAATGAATACGAGGTGGAACTGACAAACGGATTGGATTTGACCTTCAACAAGCATTTCCAATTAATAGATATTGACTGATCTGCATTTTGTAAATAGATGTTCCTGCATAGGGTGAAAACAACAGATAAATTATATGACTGTTTTAAGTAAAAAGTTACAGAGAATATGAATTATCTCCGTAACTTTTTACATTTTCATCTTATATGTTTTGGGAGCATTTCACTCCAAACCATACCGTATTAGAAATCACATGTATCTGGGTCTGCACCTATTCTGTCAGCCTTCAGCGATGCGATTTCAAACATTTCCTGCTGAGAGAGTTCAAAGTCGAAGACATCGAAGTTTTCCTTGATTCGGCTTGGAGTAACCGACTTTACCAGTGGCAGCACGCCTGTCTGCATCACCCAACGGATAACTACCTGAGCTACACTCTTGCCATGGTTGGCAGCAATCGACTTCAAGAGAGGATTATCCAAGACATTACCTCTTCCCAATGAGCTCCATGCTTCCACAAGAATGTTGTTCTTCTTGCAGAACTCAACACACTCCTTCCGGGTGAATTCAGGATGATACTCTATCTGGTCAACCATCGGACAGATGTTTGCCTTCGCCATTACTGGCTCTGCATGATGCTGCATGAAGTTGGAAAGACCGATGCTGCAAATCAAGCCCTCTTCATGCAGACGATCCATCGCTTTCCAAGTATCTACATTCTGCTGATTTGCATCCTTGCCAAACTGCAACTCGTTGGCTGGCCAATGGCTGAGGTTGAGGTCGAGATAATCGAGACCTAAATCGCTCAAAGTCTTGTCAAACGCCTTCAAGGTCTTGTCGTAGCCACGCTCCGTGTTCCAAACCTTGCTGGTAACAAAGAGATTCTCACGTTTGATTCCAATTTCCTTGATTTCCTCGCCCACGCTCTTCTCATTTTTATAGACAGCAGCGGTGTCGATGTGGGTGTAGCCAGCAGCGATGGCAGCTTTCACAGCTTCAACGCAGGTTGCTCCATCAGGAGTAAGAAAGGCTCATCTGATAGAATGGGCGCTGGATAACATGGCTGTGATTCTGAAGGATAGGGATAAGGCAGCAGGCTGATTTCTAAGATGAGTTTTCCGGAAAATCATTCATTTTTTCTGTAGTTTGGGTAATGCGTGTTTCCTGGATTCTTCGTATCTTTGCACCCGGAAATGATGATCATCATATAATCATAACTATAAGTATAAAAAAATATGTATATTGAGAAAATAAAGTCGCCAACCGACTTGAAGAAGCTGGATTTGAAGGAGTTGCAGGTTGTGGCTGATGAAACCAGACAGGCTGTGCTGAACCGTGTGAGCAAGCATGGCGGTCATGTGGGGCCGAATCTGGGATTCGTAGAGGCTACCGTGGCGCTTCACTACGTTTTTAATGCGCCAAAGGATAAGCTCGTGTTTGACGTAAGCCACCAATGTTATCCGCATAAGGTGCTCACCGGACGAGCTGCGGGATTCCTCGGCGATGTGGATGACATGAATGCCATTTCGGGCTATTCTTCTCCTGCCGAATGTCCGGAGTATGATAACTTCGAGGTGGGGCATACTTCAACTTCCGTGAGTCTTGCCACCGGTTTGCAAAAGGCGCGCGACATCAAGGGAACCGATGAGAACATCATAGCCATTATCGGCGACGGCTCACTTTCTGGCGGCGAGGCTTTCGAGGGACTAGACGAGGCTTCGGAACTCGGCACGGGTATCATCATCGTGGTAAACGACAACGAAATGTCTATCGCCGAAAATCATGGCGGAATCTATAAGAACCTGCGTGCCTTGCGCCAGAGCAACGGCACCTGCAAGCACAACTGGTTCAAGGCGTGGGGCTTTGAATACAAGTACCTGGAAGAGGGTAACGACATCGAAAAACTCATCCAGATTTTCAAGAGCGTGAAGGATACGGATAAGCCTACCGTGGTTCACATTCACACAGAGAAAGGTCATGGATTTGCGCCAGCCGTAGCCAACAAGGAGGCATGGCATTGGGGAATGCCTTTCAATCTGGAAGACGGCAGCCGACCAAGAAAGAATGCCGATGGAACTCTCCCGGTGGTTGCTCCAACAGAGGATTACGGCACATTATTCTCCGACTGGATGCTGGGCGAGATGAAGCAGGATAAGACCCTAATCGCCGTAACCGCCGGTACTCCTACCGCTGGTGGTTTTACTGCCGATAAGCGCCAACTGGCTGGCAAGCAGCACATCGATATGGGAATCGCCGAAGAGCAGGCGGTGGCCATGATTTCGGGAATGGCGAAGGGTGGATTGCATCCTGTCTGGACCGTTTACAGCACCTTCATCCAACGTACCTACGACCAGATAGCGCAAGACCTCTGCATCAATTCCAACCCAGCCGTAATCAACGTGGTAGGAGGCGGAGTGAACTCGATGAACGACATCACCCACATCTGCCTTTTCGATATTCCGATGCTCTGCAGCATTCCGGGGCTCATCTATCTGGCTCCAACCACCTGTGAGGAGTATTTCGCCATGCTCCGCTGGAGCATTCTGCAGGATAAAAAGCCTATCGCCATCCGCGTGCCAAGCAATGGCGTGGTTCATACGTCCGAAGCCGTTGATGCTGAATATGGTTACGAGGCAAAGTACAAGATGATGCACCAGGGCGAGAAGGTGGCAGTCATCGCCGCCGGTTCGTTCTATCAGAAGGGCGAGAATGTAGTCCGCCTGTTGGCTGATAAGGGCATCGATGCTACGCTCATCAATCCACGTTATCTGAACGAGGTGGATGCCGAAGTGCTGGATAGCCTGAAGGCAAACCATCAGTTGGTGGTAACTCTGGAGGATGGATCGAAGGATGGCGGATTCGGCGAGCGTATCGCCTCTTACTATGGCACTTCGGATATGAAGGTGATGGTGGGCGGCATCAGAAAGGGACTCTATGACAGATACGATGTGCAGCAGTTGCTTTCGGATAATCGCCTGCTCGATGAGCAGATTGTGGAAGACGTTTTGTTAGTTATTAATGATTAATGATTAGTTAGTCGGCATAGTTAGTTTTTATTTAACGAGAAATCCAAGCCGGAGAATCATCTCTAGCTTGGATTTCTTCTGTTTTATCATCGAATGTTTGTCTTAATCTTAGTCATCATCCCAATCTCTATCGTGCTTCCACTTCTTCTTGTCGTGCTTCCACTTCTTATCGTGCTTGTGATGCTTGTGATGCTTGCACGGCTTTCCTGGTCCATAAGTTACATGGGTTCCGCCTGGGCATCCTGGTCTTCCGTAGCTGCACTCAGGGCGAGGGCGGCGCTTGTCGTGTCCCCAGTTATGCTTTGGATACTTGGTGTAAATATGGTGAACATACACATGATTCTGCCAGCCGATAGGGCGATAGAAATAGTATGAGTTCTTAAATTTCTTCCATTGTCTGGCGGTCATCATGCGCTTGAGCTGCTTGTTGCGGTAATGCCAGCCGTAGGCATCGATGTCGCGATAGCTGCGGATGCTATTGAGATAATTAAGATTGATGTTCAGGATGCTGTTGCGCTGGGCGCTGCTCAATCCCAGTTCCACCACCATCTTATCTGTGATAAAACGGGCTTCTGCCTGAATATTTGTCAGTCTCTGAGCATTCATAGATGTAATCATCATCCATGCTGCTACCAATGTCATAATCATTCTTTTCATAACTATCTTCTCTTTAAAGGGTTATTACTGCATTTATTTCTGGTGCAAAGATAGGGAGAATAGCTGAAAACAACAAGGGGAAAACCATAATCTGATGTATGATTTTCCCTAAAAGCATCGGGGGAAACTCCCGTAATAAAATTGTAGTAACAGCACCCTCAAATTTGGGAAACATATTGCCTGTTTTCGACGTCTTATTCTGCAAATGAAACGCACAGAATGAACGCAAAAAGAAATGGTAAGTGTCTGTCACGCAGACGCTTACCATTTATACTACTGAATTTCAGCATTTTCTGTCTATTCTTCGACAGCTGCCTGGGCGGCAGCTAATACGAAAGATAACTTTCTGATAATCGATAATATACATAAGGACTGGTCAACATTTGAGATGCAGTTTTCGTGCATTCTGCACGTTCTGCACGTTGCAGACTCGTATTCTCTTGCAAGAATATTCACTTACATAATAAAATATTCCATCATCTAATCCTTACTTTTTAAAGGTTTACTTTTTAATGCTTTTGAATAATATTTATTTCCAACGTGTCAGTACGCATAACATCACAAAGAGTGTAAGAGTCCCCTCTTTCTGTATTATGAAACAACGTGATTACATGAGTTATGTCATCTTTCGGAATGTATGTGCACTTATTCTTGTCGTATATAAAAAATCTCGGATCAGAAAAAGCCACTAGTTTACACTTAAAGGGCAGTTTTCCGATAACTGGATTGTTTACAGGGAAGTCTTTTGGAGCCATGGAATGTGAACTTTGTTCTTCTAAAGAAAACAATTCCTTGAACTCACGCCCTTTCCGAATATAGACAGTATCCACGCCTTCTACAAAAAGAAAAGATATAACATCACTGCAATAATTATTGTGAACATAGAATGATATACTGTCACTTTTTATCTTCCCTGCTTGATGGATAGTAAAAAACAAAAGTGAGTCCTGTTTTTGCTCTTTCATTTCTATGCGCCATCCACCTCTATCAAATATTGCCTCAAATTTGCGATCATTAGACGATAAGGTGATATATGGAAGTGACATATATATCACTACTGGTAAAAAAAACAGGACCAATATATATATCTTTTTTTTCATTTAATAAAGTAATTCCACAGGGATTTTATAGAACTTCCCACTGACCTCAAAAGGTTATCCATTTTTTTGTTATAGCTCGCATTGTTGTATCCCATAGTCCATCCATACCTTTCGGCATTTCTTGTAGATTTACCCTCCATTCCACCTTGGTATGAATCAAATGCTATTCTCGATGCCTCCCAAGACATTCCATTTACTCCTGCAACATATCCTGCTGCTATGTTTCCTATATCCCTGGCAGAAGTATAAATAGTTTGTCCTTTTCCATTCTCTCCTACAGGCATACCGCGATAGATGTCTATACCTTTTATTGGACTGTTTGTTCCATTTGTCACTTTAAAATCATAAGGCTTATTATTTCGTGCATTCATCATGTAATCATCTATCATTGGAGGATTATTAGAAATGATTTTTTCAAGGAATTTGTCGCCACTCCTATCATTTGTGTCAATAATACTTCCGACACTCCATTGACCTCCACCTTGAGCTTCACTATTATAGAATGATGTCATTGATGTAGTTACTCCAATGGAATTGCCACGAACAAATTCTCCCTTTTTATTAAATGAACCAACATAAATGTTTTTATCCTTATCGTTTAGATTACCACCTACAACTTGATATTTTCCATCTCCTTGATTAATTACCCATGTGCTTCTTCCATCAGGATCAATACAATTTACTGGATTTCCGAAACAATAAGCATACGGCGAAATCCAGGGCCATGCATTTGCATTTACGGTTACTATTGAAATAGCAACTGAAATTAAGACTTTCTTTAATCTGTTCATAATGACTTTATTTTATAATTTGTACATTCTTTCGAATTCTCTCCATATCTTCTGGAGTCTGCTTCAATTTATTCCGTAGTTCCTCTGTTTCTTGAGTCCAATGAGTTGCTCTTAGGTCTTGTAGACATTGCTTAGATTGAGCATCATTCTCATCTGTATAATCATCTCGAAGATGCCCATTTTGTTCAAGATGCCTCTGTAGTAGCGTATCCAAGGATTTACCTTTAGTAATTATCGCATTAGGATTCATTGCATAGTATTTCAACGAAGTTTCTACACATTTTAGTGTAAACTCATCATAACGCGAAAACTTATGATAATATGCTAAAGCCAAGTCACTTAATTGGCAGGCAACGGTTTCTTTATCTGTTAACGGCGAAAGGTATGTTTTTGCAATAATTGCTGAATCTTCTATCTCAAAATGTTCTTTTATCCCCCAAGTCGGTTGATACTGTTGGGCAGTAACCTCAACATTCACCCAGTCTTCAGGAAACAAATTATCTTCATCCTTGTACATAATGAAGCAATGTCGTGGGGCATGTGCTATATAAGCCTTTGCTCCAAGTTCTTCTGCATACAGTTTGAAAGCCCATGGGAGCGAATGGCATTGTCCTTTATGCGTCTTTAGGGTTCTTGATACTAATTGATGATGCCAATCTTCGTCAGGATACTCAGTACTAAAATCATAAGAAAATATAGTATAATTATTTCCTGATAATGATTGAAAGAAGAATGTACAGATTGCAATCTGTTTTGCAGTCTTATAATTTTCCCACTTATTAGCAGTGATTAGTCTCCTCATGTATTGTGCCCCTCTTTGCAACGGTTCACAAAAATCTTGCTCATAATCGAGATGCCCATCAAGATACGCCCATTCAGCAAGAAACACACTCCTTTTAATAGATAGTGGCTTCTTGTCTTCAAGCATATCTACAATTTCTTTGTATGCAGACTCGAATCGCTGCTGCATTTGAACCTGTTGTGCTCTTAAATCAGGAACAAAGAGTACAATACAAAGAAGAAATAATACTATCTTTTTACGCATTTCCAATATCAATATTATTATGGATTATCCGACATTTCGAGTGACATGACAGTCTTGTATTACATAGAGCCTAAAACACCTATTATCTCTGCTCTGCATTCATATATACACGCGTCTTGCAGACGTAACATGCAAAATATTAGCTAAAATCAAGACAAGAACCTGTTGCCAGATCCTTGTCTTGTATTTAACTGATTTTCAGCATCTTTCGTCTATTCCTCTACAGCTGCCTGCGCGGCAGCAAGTCTTGCGATGGGCACGCGGAAAGGAGAACATGATGCATAGTTCATACCAATCTTGGCACAGAACTTCACAGAACTTGGTTCACCACCATGCTCACCACAGATGCCACAACGGAGATCAGGACGTGTTTCGCGACCCTCTTTAACGGCATACTTGATGAGACGGCCTACACCCTCTTGGTCGAGTACCTGGAATGGGTCAACCTTAAGAATCTTCTTGTCGAGATATACAGGCAGGAACGAAGCAATATCGTCACGGCTGTAACCGAAGGTCATCTGGGTAAGGTCGTTAGTACCAAATGAGAAGTACTGTGCTTCGCTGGCAATAAGACCTGCTGTAAGGGCAGCACGTGGAATCTCAATCATAGTACCAATCTCAAACTCTACCTTGATGCCATATTCAGCAAATACCTCCTTGGCAGCATACTGAATAACATCCTTCTGCTGTTTGAGCTCCTTGATGGTACCGATCAATGGAACCATAATCTCTGGCATAGGATTCTTTCCTTCCTTCTTCAGTTCACATGCTGCGCTGAGAATAGCACGGGTCTGCATGGCTGTAATTTCAGGGAAGGTAATACCAAGACGACATCCGCGATGTCCAAGCATCGGGTTGTTCTCTGCCAGAGAATCCACACGACGCTGGATGGTGGCGAGATCTACGCCCATCTCCTTGGCCATTACTTTTTGACCTTCGATATCGTGGGGAACGAACTCGTGGAGGGGTGGATCAAGCAGACGGATATTTACGGGCAGACCGTCCATTGCTTCAAGAATTCCCTTGAAGTCAGCTTTCTGATAAGGAAGAAGTTTGGCGAGTGCCTTTTCGCGTCCTGCGATACTATCAGAAAGGATCATTTCACGCATAGCCACGATCTTCTTGTCCTCGAAGAACATGTGCTCGGTACGAGTCAAACCAATACCCTTGGCACCAAACTGACGTGCAACCTGTGCATCGCGTGGAGTGTCTGCATTGGTACGAACCTGAAGTTTGGTGTATTTATCGCAAAGGTCCATGAGTTCTTTGAAGTCGCCACTCAGTTCTGCAGCCTTGGTAGGTACTTCGCCTGCATAAACCTGACCTGTGGTACCATTAAGTGAGATGTAGTCACCTTCTTTATATACGACTCCGTCAATCTCAACGGTCTTAGCATGATAATCAACATTGAGTGAACCTACACCTGATACACAGCATTTACCCATGCCACGTGCTACAACGGCAGCGTGAGAGGTCATACCGCCACGTGCTGTCAGGATGCCTTCTGCGGCAGACATACCGGCGAGGTCTTCTGGAGAGGTTTCAATACGTACAAGTACCACTTTGTGGCCATCTTCATGCCATTCCTGTGCATCGTCAGCATGGAATACAATCTGTCCGCATGCTGCTCCTGGAGATGCAGGCAGACCCTGTGCAATAACTTTTGCTGTGGTAAGAGCTTTTTTATCAAAGATGGGGTGAAGCAGTTCATCAAGCTTCTGTGGTTCACAACGCATGATAGCGGTCTTCTCGTCGATTTTTCCTTCGTGAAGCAGGTCGATGGCAATCTTCACCATGGCAGCACCTGTACGTTTTCCGTTACGGGTCTGAAGGAACCAGAGTTTGCCCTCCTGTACGGTGAACTCCATATCCTGCATATCGCGATAGTGCTCTTCGAGTTTCTCCTGAATGCCGTTAAGCTGTGCGTAAATCTCTGGCATAGCTTCTTCCATTGAAGGATATTTAGCGACACGCTCTTCTTCTGAGATTCCTGCACGTTCTGCCCAACGCTGTGACCCCAGCTTTGTAATCTGCTGTGGTGTGCGGATACCAGCCACAACATCTTCACCCTGTGCATTAACAAGATACTCACCATTGAATACGTTTTCACCATTAGCGGCATCACGGCTGAAGCATACACCAGTAGCTGAAGTCTCACCCATATTACCGAATACCATGGCCATTACCGAAACAGCTGTACCCCACTCGTCTGGAATGCTTTCCATCTTACGATAGAGGATGGCACGTTCGTTCATCCATGAACGGAACACCGCACAAATAGCACCCCACAGCTGTTCAATAGGATTGTCTGGGAATACTTTGCCTGTACGTTCCTTGATAGCTGCTTTAAACAGCTGAACGAGTTTCTTCAACTCATCCACAGAAAGATCTTTGTCGAGTTTCACACCACGCTCAGCCTTCACTTGTTCGATAATCTCCTCAAACGGATCGATATCCTCTTTATTCACAGGTTTCATTTCGAGTACGACGTCGCCATACATCTGTACGAAACGGCGATATGAGTCATAAACGAAGTGAGGGTTGTTTGTCTTCTTTACCAATCCTTCTGCCACCTCGTCGTTAAGACCAAGGTTCAGGATGGTATCCATCATACCAGGCATGGAAGCACGTGCTCCAGAACGAACAGACACGAGCAATGGATTTTCTTTGTCTCCGAACTTAGAGTTCATCAGTTCCTCGATGTGCTTGACAGCAGCCATGACATCATCGTTAAGCAACTGCATGATTTTCTCTTGTCCTACCTGATAGTATTCGTTGCAACAGTCAGTAGTAATGGTGAATCCTGGAGGCACAGGCACTCCAATAAGGTTCATTTCGGCAAGGTTGGCACCCTTACCACCAAGTTGTTCACGCATTTTTGCATTACCTTCAGCTTTTCCATTACCAAAGGTATAAACTCTTTTTTGGCTCATAAGTTAGCTTTGATGTTTGTTTATTAATTATTGTTATTGATTTTTCTATTCGGCAAAGATAACATATTTCCTTGTATTATGCAAGAAAAGAGTAATTTTTTTCATTATTTCTTTAAATAAGTCATTCATTACGGCTTCCTACATGACAGAGGTGGCAACTTATGCTTACTTATATTTATATAGGAAGTAAGTCCCATTAAACTCCCATTTTTATAGTACTTAGAAGAGACTTATTGAAGAGGTAAGCATAGGATCGTATTAACCCGAAGACATTTCCAAAACATCCCGAAGAAGAATAAAGTGTCATAAGTTCACGAAACACAAACAGGGGCGATCATTCAAAAGATGCCCCTGCCTGTATTTTATTGTAATAATCAAAATGTATGATTACAATATTATGCTTCTTCTTTCAACAACGGTACTAAGAAACTGAAGGTAGAGCCTTCTCCTAAGGTTGATTCCACCATCACGTCGCCACCATTCTTGCGAGCGAAATCTGCACAAAGCTGGAGTCCAAGTCCAGAACCTTCCTCACCACCTGTACCATAAGTGGTTTCTCCTTTATGGAACAAGGTATCAATACGTTCTGGAGCAATTCCGACACCATGGTCGCGAACGCTGATTTTGGCAAACTCGCCCGACTTCTTATAATATACCTCGATTCCCTTGCCTTCTGGGGTAAACTTAATAGCGTTTGAAATGAAGTTGCGCACCACGGTTTTCATCATATCGTTGTCAGCTCGTACTTTCAGATGCTCCTCAGAAGGAATATACTGAAGTTTGATCTTCTTCATCTCAGCAATCATCGTGAAGATATCAACCACACCAGGAACGATATCATCGAGTTCGAGATTCTGATAAGCCACTTCAAGGCGTCCAGTCTGACTCTTGGTCCACTTCAACAGGTTGTCAAGCAAGTCATGAGTCTCTTCTGATTCACGATTGGCCTTATCGAGCAAACCAAAGATCTCCTCGCCAACCATATCCGGCGTCACCACGTTGACACAGAGGTTAAGTACCATACGGATGGATGCCATAGGCGAACGCAAGTCATGTGCGATTACTGAATACATCTTATCACGGTTAGAAATGATCCGCTTGAGCTTTTCATTTTGCTCTATAATATAGCGTTTGGCTGCCACCAATGAAATCTGGTGCATGACGCGCATGATCAGTTCTTCCTTATTGAAAGGCTTCGTCAAAAAGTCATGAGCTCCAACTTGGAATCCATGTACAAGATCACTTGGGCTATTGAGAGCCGTCAGAAATATAATAGGTATATCTGCTGTCAGGGGATCTTTTTTCAATATAACCGCCGTGTCAAATCCGTTGAGTTCGGGCATCATTACATCGAGCAATATCAAGTCAGGATGTTCGCTACGTGCCACTTCTACACATTGATGGCCGTTAGACGCTGTGCATATTTGAAACTTCTCATTGGTCAGAAGAATCTTCAATAGCAACACGTTACTCGTCACATCATCGACAATAAGTATCTTATAGTCACTTCGGTTTATTTTAGATTCAAGTATGTCACCAAGTTCCATAGTTTTATAATCTTTAAGAGTTTTGACTGTGCAAATATAGTAAACATTTGGCAACCTGCCAAATGTTTACATAATTATTTTTGTCAATACTCTCTCCAAGACTTGATTCCTATATTGTCTAACGATACCGTACAGAACGCCTGGATAAAAGCAGAAGCCAATCGACTGTTGGTAATGAGCGGCACGTTGAGATCGATGGAGGCACGACGGATGAGATAACCATTACTCAGTTCTCCTTCGGTCAGATTTTTGGGGATATTGACTACCATATCCACCTTGTGGTCATGGAGGAGTGTAAGAGCCTGTGGCTGTTTGTCTGATTCGCTGGGCCAATAGACAGTCGTGTTTTCTATACCATTTTCTGTCAGATAGCGTGATGTTCCACCTGTAGCATAGAGCTTGTAGCCATGATCTACTAACATACGGGCAGCATCAATCATTTCAGCTTTCTGTTTAGGTGTACCTGTAGATAAGAGGACTGTCTTTTTCGGAATGCGATGTCCCACGCTCAGCATGGCTTTCAGCAAAGCCGTAGATGTATTGTCACCCAAGCATCCCACCTCACCTGTTGAAGCCATATCAACACCAAGTACAGGATCAGCTTTCTGCAATCTGTTGAAAGAGAACTGACTGGCTTTGATACCTACATAATCGAGGTCGAAAAGGTTTTTATGAGGTTTTTCAACAGGAAGACCAAGCATTACTTTAGTGGCAAGCTCAATCAAGTTGATTTTCAACACCTTTGATACAAACGGGAAGGAGCGTGAGGCGCGCAAGTTACATTCAATCACGAGAATGTCATTATCACGTGCCATGAACTGAATATTGAACGGTCCGTTGATGTGAAGCGCTTTGGCAATCTGGCGACTGATGCGCTTGATGCGGCGAACTGTTTCTACATAAAGTTTCTGTGGAGGGAACTGAATCGTAGCATCTCCAGAATGGACGCCAGCAAACTCGATATGTTCTGAAATGGCATAGGCAAATATTTCGCCATCTTTAGCAACAGCATCCATTTCTATTTCCTTGGCATGTTCGATAAACTTGGAAACAACCACAGGGTGGTCTTCGCTCACATTTGCAGCCAACTGGAGGAAGCGCTCAAGTTCTTCACGATTGGAACAAACATTCATGGCCGCTCCACTCAACACATACGATGGGCGCACGAGAACTGGGAATCCTACCCTATCCACAAAGCGGTCTATGTCATCCATCGAGGTCAAAGCGCTCCATTCAGGTTGGTTGACTCCAAGTTCGTTGAGCATCTGTGAGAACTTTGCACGATCTTCTGCTCCGTCAATATCGATGGCAGACGTACCCAGAATCGGCACGTGCTGTTCTGCCAAAGGCATGGCAAGATTATTAGGAATCTGTCCACCAGTCGATACGATGACACCATGAGGCTGTTCGAGGTCAATAATATCCATGACGCGTTCGAAGGTCAGTTCGTCGAAATACAGGCGGTCGCACATATCATAATCGGTAGAAACCGTTTCCGGATTATAATTGATCATGACACTTCTCCAACCTTCCTTGCGTATGGTATTAAGAGCCTGCACACCACACCAGTCGAACTCTACACTCGAACCGATGCGGTAAGCTCCTGAGCCAAGTACGATAATACTCTTTCCATCTTGTTCATATTGAATATCGCTTTCCACCCCACTATACGTCACATAAAGATAATTGGTCTGGGCAGGATATTCCGCAGCAAGCGTGTCTATCTGTTTAACCACGGGAACAATACCCATCGACTTACGTATCTTACGAACAGCAAGTACAGCCTCATGCATATTGTTCATGGTATCCTCAAGTCCGATGGCACGTGCAATTTGGAAATCGGTAAATCCATAGACTTTTGCCTCACGAAGTAATGTCGCATCAAGTTTTTCTGCCGATGTACCATCATTATTTTTCAGGCCTTTCAACGCCTCGTCGATATCTATGATGTGTTTCAGTTTGTAGAGGAACCACTTATCGATACGGGTAAGTTCGTGAATACGGTCAATATCATATTGCGGAAGATGCATAGCCTTTGAAATGACGAAGATGCGCTTATCGGTAGGTTCACGAAGGGCCGCGTCAACATCCTCAATCTTCAGTTCCTTGTTTTCCACAAAACCATGCATTCCCTGTCCTATCATGCGCAGTCCCTTCTGTATAGCCTCTTCAAAGGTACGTCCGATAGCCATGACCTCACCTACAGACTTCATAGATGATCCAAGTTCCTTGTCAACACCACGGAATTTGGACAAGTCCCAACGTGGAATTTTGCAGACCACATAGTCAAGGGCAGGTTCGAAGAATGCACTTGTCGTTTTGGTAACCGAATTATTGAGTTCAAAGAGTCCATAACCCATACCAAGTTTGGCAGCCACAAATGCCAAGGGATAACCAGTCGCTTTAGATGCCAAAGCAGAAGAACGACTCAGGCGTGCATTAACCTCAATCACTCGATAGTCTTCCGACTGTGGGTCGAAAGCGTATTGTACATTACATTCTCCAACAATTCCGATATGACGGATAATCTTGATGGCAAGGGCACGGAGTTTGTGATATTCTGAGTTTGTCAAGGTCTGAGAAGGAGCAACAACTATTGATTCGCCCGTATGTATTCCCAGCGGGTCGAAGTTTTCCATATTGCAGACGGTAATGCAATTATCGTAACGGTCTCGCACCACCTCGTATTCAATCTCCTTCCAACCTTTGAGAGATTTCTCGACCAATACCTGTGGAGAGAAAGAGAACGCTTTTTCAGCAAGTTTGTTGAGTTCTTCTTCATTATCGGCAAAACCCGAACCTAATCCGCCAAGTGCGTATGCTGCACGAAGAATGACAGGATAGCCCAATTCCGCAGCAGCTTTGCGTGTTTGTTCTATGTTTTCACAAGCCTCACTCTTAATAGTCTTTACGTTGATTTCATCGAGTTTCTCCACAAAGAGTTCGCGGTCTTCTGTATCCATAATGGCCTGTACGGGAGTTCCTAATACGCGTACGCCATATTTATCGAGCACTCCACTCTGATAGAGTTCTACGCCACAGTTCAACGCGGTCTGACCACCAAAAGAAAGCAGGATACCGTCTGGTCGTTCTTTTTCTATCACACGTTCAACAAAATAAGGTTGAACGGGTAAGAAGTATATTTCATCGGCTACCCCTTCTGACGTCTGTACGGTAGCAATATTCGGATTGATAAGTACGGTTTTCACCCCTTCCTCGCGTAATGCTTTAAGGGCTTGTGAACCAGAATAATCAAATTCTCCAGCTTCTCCGATTTTGAGCGCTCCACTTCCAAGGAGCAATACTTTTTTGATATTATCGTATTTCATTATTGTTCTTATTACATAAAAATGGTTTGATGGATTATAATGCCTCTACGAAGCGGTCGAACATAAACTCAGTATCGACTGGTCCAGAACAAGCCTCAGGATGGAACTGGCTGCTAAACCAAGGGTTGGTCTGATGGCGAATGCCTTCATTAGAACCGTCGTTCATATTGACAAAGAGTTCGCGCCATTCTTTTCCTAATGTAGAAGCATCAACGGCATAACCATGGTTCTGACTGGTCACATAACAACGGTTGGTACCTACTTCGCGAACTGGTTGGTTGTGGCTGCGATGTCCATATTTCAACTTATAGATTGAGGCGCCACCTGCCTTAGCTAACAATTGGTTTCCCATGCAGATTCCACATATTGGTTTGCGGCTAACAGACATCTGCTTACGGATAATATCGACGGCATCTCCACACATGTCAGGGTCGCCAGGTCCGTTAGCCAAAAAGAGTCCATCAAATTCCATTCCAGTATAATCGTAGTTCCATGGCACCCGAATAACTTCCACTCCACGATTGATAAGACAACGAATGATATTGGCTTTCACTCCACAATCGACGAGTAGCACTTTTCGTCCTGCGCCTTCATTATATCGGATGATGTCTTTACAGGAAACACGATCCACGAAATTCACACCTTCATAATCGGCTTCTGGAATATTGTCAGGTTCGTCGTCCATGAGTATTTTACCCATCATCACACCATGTTCACGAAGAACCTTTGTCAATTGGCGGGTGTCAATACCTGTTATACCAGGTACTTTTTCTCTTTTCAACCAGTCGGCAAGACTTTCGTTAGCATTCCAATGGGAATATTGCTCACTATAATCGCTTACGATAATAGCAGAAGCATAGATACGGTCGCTTTCCATGAAGCTCGGTAGGCCGTTCTTTTCGAAAGAAAACTGAGGTACTCCATAGTTTCCAACCAACGGATATGTAAGCGTCATGAGTTGTCCGGCATAAGATGGGTCTGTTAATGACTCGGGGTAGCCCATCATAGCCGTGTTGAACACGACTTCTCCTGCTACTGGTGCATCATAGCCGAATGATTTTCCTTTGAATTGCGTTCCGTCTTCCAGAACAAGTGTTACGTCTTTCATTATTTATTATTTTGTTTCCTGATTATATACATTTTCTATATAGTTCACGAATGCCATGAGGCAGAGTCTTGTACCTCCTGGCGTTGGATAGTCGCCTGTAAAATACCAATCGCCATGATGATTGGGACAAGCTTTATGAAGGCCTTCTATGCTTTGGAATACCAGTTCTATAGGTGTTTCCACATCAGCAGGGCACAACATTTCAACCATCTTAACGTTGAGTTCTTCTACGGTAAACGGACGGTAGAGTTCCTTGACAGCACACTCCATGCTTCCGTCGTTTTTCTGAAGTTCGTCTTTACACTTCCGATAAACCGTATCTATGAGAGACTCCATATGTCTGTCTTTCAACAGTTGGATGCACGCACGGAAGGCGCAAAATTCCTCAAGGCGCGCCATGTCGATACCATAATAGTCTGGATAACGAATCTGTGGAGCGCTACTAACGATAACGATTTTCTTGGGTTGAAGTCGCGCGAGTATTTTTATGATGCTTTCCTTCAGGGTTGTTCCTCGCACAATAGAATCATCGATAATGACGAGATTGTCGCGTTGAGGTTCCAGAATCCCATAGGTTACATCATAGACATGTGAAGCCAAGTCGTTACGAGAATTTCCTTCGGTAATAAAGGTTCTCAATTTAATATCTTTCCATGCCGCCTTTTCCGAGCGCACGTAATCTTTAAGGATATCCTCCAATTCCTCTGGAGTAGGTATGTGGCCAAGATTCGAGATACGCTCTATCTTGCGTTGGTTGATATACTGTTTGAAACCACGCAACATACCATAGTATGCCACTTCTGCGGTATTGGGGATAAATGAGAATACCGTATGATGGACATCCTTATCGATAGCCTTGAGAATGCTACCGGTCAATTGTTCTCCTAAGAGGAGTCGTTCTTTATAAATATCCTCATCATTACCGCGGCTGAAATAAATACGTTCAAACGAACAAGCTTTATCGCCACGTTGAGGAATTATTTGCCGTACATCCACCTTACCATTCTGATTGACGAGTAAAGCCTGTCCGGCTTTGAGTTCGCAGACGGCATCCGAAGAAATATCAAAGGTGGTTTGCAATACAGGCCGTTCACTTGCTAAAGCCACGACTTCATCGTCACGATAGTAAAATGCCGGTCTGATTCCCCACGGATCTCTCATGGCAAACATTTCGCCACTTCCTGTCAATCCACACACAACATATCCTCCATCAAAGTCGGGCATCGTGGTTTGAAGGACATTACTCATTTCTACGTGTTGATCGATATAATCGGTAATATCGCGTCCTTCCAACCCTTGGCGTTGAGCTTCTACGAAGTTACGCTCCACTTCTCGGTCAAGGCGATGGCCCATCCATTCCAGCATGATATAGGAGTCTGAATAGATGCGTGGACATTGGCCCTGTGCTGTAATTTTCTGAAACACATGGTCAATATTTGTCATATTGAAATTACCACAAATACAGAGATTCTTCGCCTTCCAGTTGTTTCGTCGCAGGAATGGATGAACATAAGTCAGTCCAGACTTTCCTGTAGTGGAATAGCGAAGATGGCCCATATAAAGTTCTCCAACCATGTCTTGTTTTACGCGCGAGAATATTTCTGTGATAGCGTCTTTACCTTCAGCCTTTTCACGAAACATATATTCGTTTCCGGGCTCAGTATTTAGTTTTACCGTAGCAAAACCTGCGCCTTCTTGTCCGCGGTTGTGCTGTTTCTCCATCATCAGATAGAGTTTGTTGAAACCATACGCCCATGTGCCATACTTCTTCTCGTAGTATTCCAACGGCTTAAGTAGCCTGATCATGGCCACACCACATTCGTGCTTGAGTTCTTCCACTTTTTTTGTCTCCTTTGTTTATTTGTGTTTGTATTGTCTGTTCTTCTCTCTTTTCACTACGTCGCAAAAAAAAGTCGGTAACTGTTGAAATCATTCAACGGTTACCGACTTTGCGAGATTACGGGGTTGGTCAACATCAAGACCTTTACATACTGCAACATGATACGCCAGCAATTGCAAGGGTATTGTTGTCAATAACGGTTCAAGACTTTCGATGGTGTCTGGCAGTTCGATGACTTCATCGGCAATTTTGCTGATAGTATTGTCGTCGTGACTGACAATAGCGATAACCTTTCCCTTACGAGCTTTTACTTCCTGGATATTGGATAATACTTTCTCGTACATGGCATTATGTGTTGCGATGACCACCACAGGCATGTCTGAGTCAATCAAGGCAATCGGACCATGTTTCATTTCTGCAGCCGGATAACCTTCTGCATGAATATAGGAAATTTCCTTCAGTTTCAAGGCTCCTTCAAGTGCAACCGGATAACTGAATCCACGTCCGAGATATAAGAAGTTTCGTGCATAGGTGAATGTACGACTTAAATCTGCGATACGGTCGTTAAGTTGAAGTACTGTTTTTATCTTCTTGGGTATTTCGTGGAGTTCTTTCACCACATGCATGTAATTCTCCGTGGAGATTGTTCCTTTTTCTTTTGCCAAAGCAAGAGCCAGCATGGTCAATACGGTAACCTGTCCAGTAAAGGCTTTAGTAGAAGCGACTCCTATCTCTGGTCCTACGTGAATATACGAACCGGTATCTGTGGCACGGGGAATACTTGATCCGATGGCATTACATATTCCATAAATAAATGCGCCGTGCTCTTTGGCAAGTTGTATGGCGGCAAGGGTGTCTGCGGTCTCACCGCTTTGTGAGATGGCAATTACCACGTCTTTTGACGTAATGACGGGATTGCGATATCTGAATTCTGACGCATATTCCACTTCTACAGGAATGCGACAGAGTTGTTCTATCATTTGTTTGCCTATCAATCCTGCGTGCCACGACGTACCACAGGCTACGATGATGAAGCGATTGGCATCAAGCAGTTGTTTCTTATAATCGATTACTGCCGAGAGTACTACGTTGTCGGTATCCACGTTGACGCGTCCTCGCATACAGTTGGTCAGACATTCGGGCTGCTCAAAGATTTCCTTAAGCATGAAGTGTGGGAATCCACCTTTTTCAAGTTGTCCAAGGTTAATATCCACCTTTTTCACCTTGAGTTGCTGTTCCTCTCCAAAAATACTTACCACTTTAAGTTCTTCTCCGCGACGGATCACGGCGATATTTCCATCTTCGAGATAGACGACCTTGTCGGTATATTCCACCAGTGGTGTGGCGTCTGAACCTAAGAAGAATTCGTCTTTACCTATTCCGACCACAAGTGGACTCTGCTTACGGGCTGCAATAATCTGATTGGGGTCGCGTTTGTCGATAATGGCAATTGCATAGGCGCCAATGACCTGGAAGAGAGCTACCTGTACGGCTGTGAGAAGATCGACATCCTTATGCTCCATAATATACTCTACCAGTTGCACGAGTACTTCTGTATCCGTATCAGAACGAAACTCTACGCCTTTGGATTGAAGTTTACGCTTCAAGTCTGCGTAGTTTTCTATAATACCATTATGTATAATTGCGAGATTCTTTGATTCAGAATAGTGAGGGTGTGCATTTACGGCAGATGGTTCTCCGTGGGTAGCCCATCGGGTATGAGCAATACCTACTGTTCCGCTTACATCCTTGTCTTTGCAATATTCCTCCAGGTTATCGACCTTGCCTTTTGTCTTACAGACATTAAGGTTGCCATTATCATTGATAAGGGCAACACCGGCAGAATCATAACCACGGTATTCAAGACGTCGCAAGCCTTTTATCAAGATGGGATAGGCTTGTTTGTTGCCTATGTATCCTACTATTCCACACATATATTTCCTCGTTTATAAAGTTTGTGTTCGCTATTTCGGGTGCAAAGATAAAAAAAAATCGGCTATCATGTGCAACGATAGCCGATTTTTTTATTAATAGAATTTGAAATATCTTCTTGCGTTGTTGTAAGAGATGTCTTCTACCATCTTTCCGAGCAACTCGCGATCGTCGGGAAGAAGTCCCTTTTCTACGTCATTTCCGAGCATATTGCAAAGGATGCGACGGAAATATTCGTGACGTGGATAGCTGAGGAACGAACGGCTGTCGGTAAGCATTCCAACGAAACGGCTGAGAAGGCCAAGTACCGAGAGTGCGTTCATCTGGCGCTCCATACCATCTTTCTGATCGTTGAACCACCATCCTGAACCAAACTGGATTTTTCCAGGTTCTCCGCCTTGGAAGTTACCTAGCATAGTAGCGATTACTTCGTTGGCGCAAGGATTCAACGTATATAATATGGTACGTGTGAGCTTATCTTCCATGTTGAGCTTGTTGAGGAACTTCGACATGGCCTTAGCGGTATTGAATTCGCCGATAGAGTCGAAACCGGTATCAGGACCGAGAGCATTATACATCTTCGTGTTGTTGTCGCGGATTGCTCCGTAGTGGAACTGTTGGGTCCAGTCTGCATCAGCATCCATTTCTGCCATAATGGTCAGGAAACAGTTTTTATACTGACGAGTCTCTAAGGCAGAGAGCTGCTGACCACGAAGTGCCTTTTCGAAAATCACTTCAATCTGTGAATCTGTATATTCCTCATCATAGAATTCTTCAATTCCATGGTCTGAGAGTTTACAGCCATTGGCACTGAAGAAATCGTGACGTTTCTTAAGAGCGTCAACCATATCGGCAAACTTGGTAATGGTTACTCCGCTAACCTCTTCGAGCTGGTGAACATAAGCGCCAAAATCAGGTTTTTCGATATTCATGGCCTTGTCAGGACGCCATGCTGGAATCATCATGGGATCATCGGCTGCCTTGCTCTTTGCATATTCAATGTGGTTGTGAAGGTCGTCAACGGGATCATCGGTAGTACATACGCACTCCACATTATAGTGCTTCATGAGGCCACGTGCAGAGAACTCAGGCTGTTTAAGCTTCTCATTACACTCGTCGAAAATCTCACGTGCGGTCTTTGGAGACAGAAGTTTTTCGATTCCGAAAGCGGTTTTCAACTCAAGGTGTGTCCAGTGGTAAAGTGGGTTGCGAAGAGTATAGGGAACAGTCTCAGCCCATTTCTCAAATTTTTCCCAATCGCTGGTGTCCTTTCCTGTACAATAGCGCTCATCCACGCCATTGGTACGCATTGCACGCCATTTGTAGTGGTCGCCGCCGAGCCAAAGTTCAGTAATACTGTTGAATTTGTGATCCTTGGCTACCATCTCTGGAATCAGATGGCAATGGTAGTCGATGATTGGCATTTTGGACGCATGATTGTGGAAGAGGTCCTGAGCCACTTCGTTGTCAAGAACGAAGTTTTTGTCATTGAATTGCTTCATTTCTTATTGTTTTAGTTTGATTCGTTTTAATTTTAACCTTGCAAAGGTAGCATTTTTTTTTGTTTTATAAAATATTATATATTAAAATATTGTCTTTTTTTACGTAAACGATGACGGAAAGACAACCTAAGATTTACTTTTTTCCATTTACTTTTCCTCTCTCCTTTCCCTTCATCTCCCATCCTTCTCCCATCAAGTTCGCATGATTGTGGAAAGATAATGGGACTTAATTGGGACTTAATTGGGAATTGCTTGGGACTATAACACAAACTTCCATATTCACAAATCCCGAACCCATCCCGAACCCATCCCGAAGGCTTCCCGAAGCCGAGAGCAGAGCTGAAAGTTCACTTTTGAGCTTTGCCGAGGCAAAGAAGACTAGGTCAAAGACCAAGGCTTCCCGAAGCCGAGAGCAGAGCCCAAAAAGCAGTAATAATTTCTCATTAGCACGACTCATTTTCACGAAAGTTTAGTTACATTTCTTCCACTTCTTGCTCCACCATTCTTCCTTCATTATTTCCAAACCATTTGAGATTTTTCCGACTCTCTCCACGTTTCTTTGCCCGTTTTCACTGATTTTCAACAAAGAACCACATGGATTGACGAAAAAAGCAGGATTTTTCTTTGTAATTCGATTGATTTGCAGTAACTTTGCAAGAAATATATATTTTAAATAAAGAGAAAAGAAGAAATGATTACAGTCACAAACTTGGCTATTCAGTTTGGAAAGAAGACGCTCTACAAAGACGTCAACATGAAATTTACCAATGGGAACATTTACGGCATTATCGGTGCCAATGGTGCAGGAAAATCTACATATCTTCGAGCTATCAGCGGAGAACTTGAACCCAACAAGGGCACTATCGAACAAGGACCTGGCGAGCGTATGTCTGTGCTCGAGCAGGACCACTTCAAATATGATGCATTCTCGGTAATGGATACCGTCCTCATGGGACACCAGCCACTTTGGCAGAACATGAAAGAGCGTGAAGCACTCTATGCGAAAGACGAAATGACAGAAGAGGATGGAAACCGTGCCGCAGAACTGGAAATGGCTTTCGCCGAAATGAATGGCTGGGAAGCAGAAAGCGAAGCCGCACAACTCTTGCAAAACCTTGGTGTGGCAGACTCACAGCACTACAAGCAGATGGAAGAAATATCAAACAACGAGAAGGTGCGCGTCATGCTGGCCAAAGCACTTTTCGGACACCCCGACAACCTCCTGCTCGACGAGCCGACCAACGACCTCGACCTCGATACCGTACAATGGCTGGAAGAATATCTTTCAAACCTTGAACAATGCGTATTGGTAGTCAGCCACGACCGTCACTTCCTCGATGCCGTTTCCACCCAGACCGTCGATATCGACTTTGGAAAGATCACCCTTTTCTCAGGAAACTATTCTTTCTGGTATGAATCAAGTCAATTGGCACTCCGTCAGGCTCAGAACCAGAAAATGAAAAACGAAGAAAAAAGAAAGCAGTTGGAGGAGTTTATCCGCCGATTCTCTGCCAATGTGGCAAAGTCAAAGCAAACAACATCACGAAAAAAGATGTTGGAGAAACTCAACGTGGAAGAAATTCGTCCGTCAAGCCGCAAATATCCAGGAATTATATTCACTATGGACCGCGAACCTGGAACACAAATCCTCGAAGTAGAAGGACTCAAGGCTGTTGACACAGACGGAACCGTACTCTTTGACAATGTTAACTTCACCATCGAAAAGGGACAAAAGACCGTATTTCTGTCACACAACCCCAAAGCCATGACTGCTCTCTTCGAAATCATCAACGACAACAGAAAAGCCGATGCAGGAACATACAAATGGGGCGTTACCATTACAACAGCATATCTGCCGTTGGACAACACCTCTTTCTTCGAATCCGATATGAATCTCGTGGAATGGCTCTCACAATGGGGAAAAGGTAACGAAGTGACTATGAAGTCGTTCCTCGGAAGAATGCTCTTCAAAGAAGAAGATGTGCTCAAGCATGTCAACGTACTCTCAGGAGGTGAGAAAATGCGCTGTATGATTGCACGTATGCAATTAAAAAATGCCAACTGCCTCATCCTCGACACACCAACCAACCACCTCGATCTGGAGTCTATTCAGGCATTCAACAATAACCTTGTCAACTTCAAGGGCAATATTCTCTTCTCTTCACACGACCACGAATTCATCAATACCGTTGCCGACAGAATCATCGAACTCACACCAAAAGGAACAATTGACAAACTGACAACCTATGATGACTACATTTATGATGAGACCATCAAGGAACAACGCGCGTCTATGTATGAGTAAATGAAAACATGGCACAGAATTTGCATGTTCCTTAAGAAAACAAATAAAAACATTATGAAAGAGAATAAAGAAGAGCAAATAAATTGCGAAGAACAGGAAATGAATAAAGAGGAGGAATGCACACAGCAAGAATCCGCTCAGCAAGAATCTGCTGATAACACACAGCAGGCAGAAAACGAAAATCCTGAAGAAGAAGAAAAGGATCCGCTGGCTGCTGCGCAAGAGGAAATCGAACAACTCAAAGACCAAGTATTGAGAAAGGCTGCGGAATTTGAAAACCTCCGCAAGCGCACCATCAAGGAAAAAGCAGAACTCATACTCAACGGAGGCGAGAAGGCAATTGTCACTATCCTGCCCATCATCGACGATATGGAGCGAGCTATTGAGAATGGCACCAAGACGGACGATCCTAAAGTGCTCAGAGAAGGCATGGAAATCATCTATCATAAATGTATCAAAGCATTGGAGTCGCTCGGAGTGAAGACCATCGACACAACAGACGCAGACTTCGATACCGACGAACATGAAGCAGTTGCCATGGTACCTGGTATGGGCGACGATAAAAAAGGAAAAGTCATCGATTGCATCCAAACAGGATACAAACTCAACGACAAAGTCATTCGCCATGCCAAAGTGGCAGTTGGACAATAAAGATTCATAGAATCAATAAAAACTAAGACAACACAATTATGGCAAAGAGAGACTATTATGAAGTTCTGGGCATTGACAAAAATGCCACAGAAGACCAAATAAAGAAGGCCTACCGCACCATCGCCATCAAATACCACCCTGACAGAAACCCTGGCGACAAAGAAGCCGAGGAGAAATTCAAGGAGGCGGCTGAAGCGTATGATGTGCTCCATGACCCTCAAAAACGTCAGCAATACGACCAATTCGGATTCAACGGACCACAAGGTGCGGGAGGATTCGGAGGATTCGGCGGACAAAGTATGAACATGGACGATATCTTCTCTATGTTCGGCGACATCTTCGGAGGTGGCGGAGGATTCGGAGGATTCGGCGGAAGCAGAAGAAGTGCCGGACCCAAAGAACATCGAGGAAGTGACCTTCGCCTGAAAGTCAAACTCACCTTGGAAGAAATCGCCACAGGAGTGACCAAGAAGTTCAAAGTGCGCAAAGACGTGCCTTGCTCACATTGCCACGGAACTGGATCAGAAGACGGCAGCGGCACAGAAAACTGCCCCACATGTCATGGTTCGGGAGTAATCACCCATACCACACAAAGTCTTTTCGGCATGATGCAGACACAAGGTGTTTGTCCTACATGCGGCGGAACTGGCCGTGTCATCAAGAACAAATGCAAATATTGCGGCGGTACTGGCGTAGAGAAAGGTGAAGAAGTAGTTGAAATCAACATCCCTGCAGGAGTCGCACAGGGCATGATCGTCAACGTTCCTGGCAAGGGTAATGCCGGACACAACAAAGGAGCTAACGGAAACATTCAAGTATATGTGGAAGAAATCGAACACGACACCTTCATACGAGACGATAACGACCTCATATACAACCTATTGCTCGATTTCCCAACAGCATCACTTGGAGGTGAGGTGGAGATTCCGACAATCTACGGAACACGCCTGAGAGTAAAAATCGAACCAGGCACACAACCTGGCAAGACTCTCCGTCTGCGCGGTAAAGGCCTTCCTTCCGTACAGGGCTATGGACGTGGCACAGGAGACCTCGTTGTCAACATCAGCGTTTATGTGCCAAAGACACTCAGCAGCGATGAAAAGAAAGCAATAGAAAGCTTCAAAAGTAGCGACAACTTCAAAGGTGACGCTTCAACCAAGCGATCTATCTTCCAACGCTTCAAGAATTATTTCAACTGATTCTGTTTCAAAAACACATAAAAAAAGTATAGTCCATGACCTATCAGGAAACTTGCGAATACCTATTCAGCAGAACCACAGCTTTCGAAACTCAAGGAAAGAGTGGCTACAAAGAAGGATTAGAAAACACACTGGCGCTGGACGAACATTTCGGTCATCCACACCAAAAGTATCTCACCATCCATGTGGCAGGTACCAACGGCAAAGGTTCCGTTTCTAATATGCTCTCTGCAGCACTACAAAGCTGCGGATACAGAGTAGGACTATACACCTCTCCACATCTCGTCGATTTCAGAGAAAGAATTCGTGTCAACGGCGAGATGATTCCAGAGGACTATGTGATGAATTTCGTTGAAGACGAAAGAAATTTTTGGGAACCATTGTCGCCGTCATTCTTTGAAGTGACGACGGCAATGGCTTTCAAGTATTTTGCAGAACAAAATGTTGATATTGCAATTATTGAAGTAGGGCTTGGGGGACGACTCGATTGTACCAACATCATCCACCCTATCCTATCCATCATCACCAATATCAGTCTGGATCATACAGAATTCTTAGGAAACACCATCGCAGAAATAGCACGAGAGAAAGCAGGCATCATCAAACATGCCACAACGGTCATCATCGGAGAAAACCAAAACGAGACACGACCTGTCTTCGAAGAAAAGGCACGGGAAATGGAAGCACCCATCATCTTTGCCGAAGACGACAATTTCATCAAAAGTGCAGAAATAACTGACCAAGGCGACATCAAATGCGAAACAGCGAAATACGGAAACGTATTTTGCGATCTCGGAGGAATCTACCAACCAAAGAATATCAATACCACATTACACGCCCTTCAGATTCTTGAAGACAAAGGCTATCTGATCATTGACAAAGACGCAACAAGCGGAAATGTGCTCAAAGCATTCGACAACGTCAAGAAGCTCACAGGATTGGCAGGAAGATGGCAAACAATAAGTTCGTCACCACATGTAATTTGCGACACAGGACATAATCCTGGCGGTTGGCACTTCATCAGCCAACAGCTAAACCATGTGATTGCCCATTGCCACCAATTACATATTATATTTGGAATGGTCAACGACAAAGATGTAGATGCAATACTTCAGATGCTTCCAAAAGAGGCAATCTACTATTTTACTAAAGCCAAAACAAAACGAGCACTCAACGAGCAGATTATTTTCGCATTGGCACAGAAGTATCAACTGAAAGGAAAGACGTATTTATCTGTAAGTGAGGCATATCACGAAGCAGAGAAAGCTGCAGGAAACAACGATGTTATATTTGTTGGAGGCAGCAACTATATCGTCGGAGAATTGCTCAAAGATGGCATTTAGTTGTTTTTAACATTCCTTTTGCTCAATTTTTCGCCATTAAATTTGTTAAACTCACTTTTTTTTGGTTACTTTGCAATATAATTTAGTAACTAAAAACAACTGATTATGGCGAACACAACGGAAAACGTTAATTTGTGTGGTTTGAATCGCAAAGATTTTCAAACCACAGTAAACGGGAAAAAAACAGATTTATATATCCTACGCAACCGCAAAGGATACGAAGTAGCAGTAACCAATTTCGGTGGAGCAATTGTGGCCATCATGGTTCCAGATAAAGACGGAAAAGTAGCAAACGTCATTCAGGGACATGACAACATCCAAGATGTTATCAATAGCCCAGAGCCTTTCCTCTCAACCCTTATCGGACGCTACGGAAACCGTATTTGCAAAGGTTCCTACACCCTCAACGGTAAAGAATACCAGCTTGCTCTCAACGATGGTCCTAACCATCTGCACGGCGGTCCTACAGGTTTCCACTCTCGCATCTGGGATGCCAAGCAAATGGGACCTCGCGCCTTGGCTTTATCATACATCTCATCGTATGGAGAAGAAGGATTCTCAGGTGAATGTCGCATCAACGTGGAATATACTTTCACAGACAACAATGAACTGGTTATTGAATATCTTGCCACAACCAACAAGAAGACCATCATCAACCTGACTCACCACGCATTTTTCTCATTGGCAGGTATTGCTAACCCCACACCTGCCGTTGACAACGTAGAATTACAGCTCAACGCAGATTTCTATCTTCCTATTGATAAGGTATCAATCCCTACTGGCGAAATTCTTAAGGTCGAAGGAACTCCATTCGATTTCCGCACACCAAAGCCAATCGGTCAGGATATCAACGCCGACAACGAGCAACTGAAAAATGGATCTGGATACGACCACAACTACGTTCTTAATAAAAAGGAAGAAGGAGAACTCAGTTTTGCCGCTAAACTAAAAGAGCCTAATAGCGGTCGTACCATGGAGGTTTATACCACAGAACCAGGACTCCAACTCTATACAGGTAATTTCGAATCAGGAATCTCTGGAACTCACGGTTCAACTTATCCTTGGCGTAGTGCTGTTTGTCTTGAAGCACAACACTTCCCCGATACTCCAAATCGTCCTTACTTCCCTTCTGTAGTACTCCGACCAGGTGAACAGTACAAGCAGAAAACCATCTATAAGTTTGGAGCAGAAAAATAATATAAAACAACAAAAAGAGTGGCTGATAGCTATCAGCCACCCATTTTGTGTATAATAGCTATCTTTGTATAACAGGAAAAATCAAAACATAGAATTATAATACACAATTCTTATTGTTCTATAATCGAAAACACATTTTTCGTAATTACTAACAACATTAAAATCCTATAAAACCAATGTCACAAACAAACAAAAACCAGAAGAACCTCGTAGCTATCATCACAATGTTCTTCATCTTTGCCATGATTAGCTTTGTAACAAACATGGCAGCTCCCTTCGGAAACATTTGGGGTATGTCATACAACTGGGCAGGTATGGCCGGCAACCTCATGAACTTTACTGCCTACCTCATCATGGGTATTCCTGCCGGAAACATGCTCATCAAGTACGGATACAAAAAGACCGCACTTATCGCACTTATTATTGGTGCAATAGGTCTGGGTGTTCAGCTGCTCTCTGGCGTAGTCAACAATATCTTTGTTTACCTACTCGGTGCTCTTATCTGCGGATTCTGCGTATGTATGCTCAACACCGTAGTAAACCCCATGCTTAACCTACTCGGTGGCGGCGGTAACACCGGAAATCAGCTCGTACAGGCAGGGGGTACCCTCAATTCTCTTTCTGCAACAGCAACTCCTATCCTCACTGGTTTCCTCGTAGGAACTTTGACAAAGGATTCTTTCCCCGATGTTGCACCACTTATCATTACAGGTATCGTAGTATTCTTGGCAGCCTTCTTCATCATTTCTGCCATCCAGATTAACGAGCCTCAAGGTGACTTGAAGAATGTAACATACGAAAAATCACCTCTCGCTTTCCGCCATTGTCTCCTCGGCATCATCGCCATTTTCTTCTATGTAGGAATCGAGATTGCCACTCCTGGTATGATGAACCAATGGATTAGCCGTGAAGGAGGATTTGAAGGTGCAGCAGCCGTTGCAGGATCATTGGCTGGTATCTACTGGTTCCTGATGCTCTGTGGCCGCCTTATCTCAACAGTTATCTCAGGTAAGGTTTCTACCCGTGCACAGATGATTACCGTTTCAACAGTAGGTATTGCACTTATTGTCGCTGCCATCTTCACAGGTGATGTGACTACAACACTCAATATCGATCTCAACATCATCAAGATTGAGAACGCTACAGTTCCTTTGTCTTGTGTGTTCATTTTCCTCTGCGGTCTCTGCACATCTGTCATGTGGGGAGGTATCTTCAACCTTTCAACAGAAGGACTTGGCAAATATACCGCTAAAGCATCAGGCCTGTTCATGGTCATGGTATTCGGTGGAGGTATGATGCCTTTCTTCCAGGATCTCGTACTCGTTCAACAGCTTGGAATCAGCTACCTCAATTCTTATTGGCTGATTGTTGCCATGTTGGCATACATCCTCTACTATGCGATCTGGGGATGCAAGAACGTAAACAAAGACATCAAAGTGGATTAAGACAACATGATTTGTCACGTTCCACATTATAAAAAGATACTTCAAACCTTTAAACAACAAGACTATGAACATCGAATCAGTAAGAACACGTTTTGCCAAGCATTTTGATGGCAAGGAAGGTAATGTTTATGCATCACCCGGACGTATCAATCTCATCGGTGAACACACCGACTATAATGGAGGATTTGTTTTTCCAGGAGCCGTAGATAAAGGTGTTGTTGCAGAAATGCGTGCAAACGGAACAGAAGATACCGTTATGGCTTATGCCATTGACTTGAAAGACCGCGTAGATTTCAAACTCTCTGATCCCAATGGACCTAAAGCTAGCTGGGCACGTTATATTTACGGTATCGCATTGGAAATGAAAAAGCTCGGAGTACCTGTTAAAGGATTCAATATCGCATTCTCAGGCGATGTTCCCTTGGGTGCAGGTATGTCATCTTCTGCTGCCATGGAGAGTTGCTTTGCCTGTGGTCTCAACGACATCTTCGGTGATAACAAGGTAAGCCAGTGGGATATGGTATTGGCAGGTCAAGCTACAGAACACAACTACTGTGGTGTGAAATGCGGTATCATGGACCAGTTTGCTTCTGTATTCGGAAAAGCAGGTTGTCTGATGCGTCTCGACTGCCGTTCTCGCGAATTTGAATATTTCCCATTCAAACCGGATGGCTACCGTTTGGTATTGCTCGATTCTGTTGTAAAACACCAGTTGGCAGGATCTCCTTACAACGACCGCCGCAATTCTTGTGAAAATGTTGTTCGCCATATTGCTGCCAAACATCCAGAAGGAAAGTTTGAAACACTTCGCGACTGCACATGGGAACAACTTGAAGAAGTCAAAGCCGAAGTGGGCGAAGAAGACTACAAGCGTGCTAAATTCGTGTTGGGCGAAAAAGACCGTGTACTTGCCGTTTGCGATGCTCTGAACGAAGGCGACTATGAAAAAGTTGGCGAGTTGATGTACAAGACTCACGAAGGTCTGTCAAGAGACTATGAGGTTTCTTGTGAAGAACTCGATTTTCTCAATGATCTTGCCAAGGAATGTGGAGTTACCGGTTCACGTATCATGGGTGGCGGTTTCGGAGGTTGCACCATCAACCTTGTCCGCAACGACCTCTACAACCAGTTTATCGCCACAGCAAAAGAGAAGTTTAATGCCAAATACGGCCACGAACCAAAAGTCTATGATGTTGTCATCGGCGATGGTTCACGTAAGATTTGCTAATCAGAACCAGCTATTTAAAGTGTATTCCGGTCTGAAAAACAACCCTTTAATACACGTATAGAATAGCGCGTTTTATTTCTCTATAAAACGGAAATGAATATCAATTTCATTTCCGTTTTTTTATGCTATGTAACAAGAAACTATAAAAAATAGTGTAAGCACAACACTTTTCTCCGTAATATCTTTGTCAATTCAGAAAATAGTCGTAACTTAGCACGCAGAATTAGAAAACATAACTAACAACTAAAAACTCTTCGCAATGAGAAAAATCAATTCAATGCTTATTGGCCTTGGCACCATTGCCATTCTTTCAGCATCATGTGCCTCTAAACAAAATGCCACATTAACAGTTTCCGGACTTGACACAGCTAAGTTTGACACCATCCTTCAAGAAAAGCCCGTCAAACTGTATGTACTTAAAAACAATAATGGCATGGAAGCCTGCATCACCAACTATGGTGGTCGCGTGGTAAGCCTTGTGGTGCCCGACAAAGACGGTAAACCCACCGATGTTGTCCTTGGATTCGATAATATCGCTCAGTATGCTGATACGATCAAAACACCTTCTGATTACGGATCAAGTGTAGGTCGTTATGCTAACCGCATCAACAAAGGTAAGTTCACCCTTTCAGGTACAACCTACCAGTTGCGTCAGAACAATGCCCTCCATTGCCTTCACGGAGGTGGAAATACCGGATGGATGCATAAAGTCTATGATGCCGAACAGGTTTGTGACTCTATCCTCAAACTCACCATCGTAGCTCCAAACGGAGAAAATGGATTCCCCGGTACTGTTACCGCCACTACCACTTATAAGGTAACTGCCGACAACACCCTTGACATCGTTTGGGAAGCCACTACCGACAAGGAAACGATCATCAACATGACCAACCACAACTACTACAATCTTAGTGGTGATTTCACCAAACCTTGTTATGACCAAATACTCTATGTTAATGCTGATAATTTCACTCCCTCTGACGCTACCAACATGACAACGGGTGAGATTCTTCCTGTAGCTGGTACTGCAATGGATTTCCGCACTCCTCATGCTGTAGGTGACAGTATCCATTCTGACTATCAACAGATCAAGAATGCCACAGGCTACGACCACAACTATTGTCTGAACACTTATAAAGACGGAAAGGGCGATGATACACAGGTATGTGCTTCACTCTATAGTCCCAAGAGTGGCATCTTTATGGAGATGTTCACCAACGAACCAGGTGTTCAGGTATATTCTGGAAACTTCCAGGGGGTTGGTGCTGATGCGAAGATAGCCCGGAAACATGGTCTTACCTATCCCAAGCATGTAAGCATCTGCTTGGAGAGTCAGAAGTATCCCGACAGTCCTAATAAGAAAGACTGGCCTCAGCCCACACTTAAACCCGGTGAGAAATACTACAGTCATGCTGCCTACCGTTTCTCAATCAAATAATATGTTTTATTCACTAATATACCTATAATTATTATGAATAGTATTTCAGGAGCAATTGCAATGTCTGGTTTCAAGACCATCGACTTTGTAATTCTCGCATTCTACCTAATCTTGTTGGTTGGTTTAGGATTATTTTTAAGTCGCAACAAAGACGGAAAAGAAAAAAGTGCCAACGACTACTTCCTTGCTGGCAACACACTAACATGGTGGGCTGTAGGTGCATCATTGATAGCTGCTAACATTTCTGCCGAACAGTTTATCGGAATGTCAGGAACAGGATTCCGTGACGGTATCGCTATTGCCGCCTATGAAGTAATGGCAGCTGCCGCATTGGTAGTCATTGGAAAGTTCTTGCTTCCCGTCATGCTTGAGCGTAAGATTTTCACTATTCCACAATTTCTCCGTGAACGCTATAATGATGGCGTAGGCCTTGCCTTCTCTATTCTGTGGCTTTTCCTTTATGTCTTCGTCAACCTGACTTCTGTAGCATGGCTGGGCGCTTTGGCCATCGAACAGATTCTCGGTCTTCAAGGTCTTGGCGTCAGCATCTTCGGCATGGAGGTTTCTATCCGTATGTTGATCATCCTCGGATTGTTCATTGTGGCAGGAACCTATTCTATCTATGGCGGACTTGCCTCTGTGGCTTGGACCGATGTGATGCAGGTCACCTTCCTCGTAGGTGGCGGTATTATTACCGCTTACATCGCATTACAGGAAATGGGTATAGTAATGGGAACCGACGCATTAGGCGCCCTTGGACAGGTTTATAACGACATGACGACAGGCGCCCATGCACAGGATGTTCATTTCCACTTAGTCATCCAGCAAAGCCATAATGCTGATGCCTTTGCCAATGTTCCTGGTATTGCCGCTGTAGTAGGTGGAGTTTGGCTTACCAATCTCGGTTATTGGGGTTTCAACCAATATATCATTCAGAAAGGACTTGCCGCCAAGAGTATCAACGAAGCCAAGAAGGGTCTTATCTTCGCCGGTTTCCTTAAGATTCTCATTCCTTTCATCGTAGTACTTCCTGGCATTTGCGCCTATTATATTATGGAGAATCCCGAATTCTTCAAGAACATGGAATTGGCAGGCAATATCAACGTTGCCGATGATGCCTATCCTTGGCTCATCCGCAACTTCACACCTACAGGTATCAAGGGCTTGAGTTTTGCCGCTCTTGTAGCCGCCATCATCTCTTCTTTGGCTTCTATGTTCAACTCCACCTCAACCCTTTTCACGATGGACATATACAAGAAGTACATCAACAAGGGTGCGAGTGACAAGCAGTTGGTAAATACCGGCCGTATCGTAGCCGTTGTGTCATTGGTTATAGCCCTTGTTACCGTTAAACCGTTGCTGGGCGGACTTGACCAGGCATTCCAGTACATTCAGGAATATTCAGGTTTCATCTATCCAGGTATCATCACCGTCTTTGGTCTTGGTCTGCTGTGGAAGCGTGCCTCTTCTACTGCAGCAGTATGGACGGCCATCCTAACCATCCCCATGGGTGTACTCTTCAAGGTTTGCTTCCCCGATGTAGCCTTCCAGTTCCGTGCTTCCTACATTTTCATCATCCTTGTCACCTTCTTCATCCTTGTATCATATCTCGATAAGAAATATGTAAGTGCAGAAACTCCTTCTGCCGCAGATCAGAAGCAGATGATGACATGGGCACGCATCCTGGCAGTAGCTGGTCTTGCCATGATTATCGTGGCTGCAATAGTAGTAATTCTCGGCGCCACTCACGATGTGAAGTCTCCAGAAACAAATTTCATCGACTATCTGAACGACATCGGTTTGCAGGCGTTCATCTTCTTCGGCGTACTCGTAGGCTGCAATGCCGTATGGCTCTACAGCAACTCACGTGATAAGGTCAAGGACGAGAAAGCCCTTCCTATCAATCTCTCTATCTTCTCTACCGACCGAAACTACACATACGGTGCCGTAGGAATCTGTGTCATTACCTTGTTGCTTTACGCCTTACTTTGGTAATATTATGACAAGTTTCTATCAAGATAAAACAAAAGTCCTCGTATCGGTCGATTGCATCATCTTCGGATTCGACCAGAACGAACTCAAGATCCTGATCGGCAAACGTCAGATGGATCCTGGGCGTGGTGAATGGAGTCTCTACGGAGGCTTCATCCACCTCGATGAGGGCATCGACGAAGCTGCCGACCGCGTGCTCTACGAACTTACCGGTATGCGCAATGTATATATGCGTCAAGTAGGCGCTTTCGGTAGTGTTGACCGTGACCCGGGTGAACGTGTGGTCTCTATTGCCTACTACGCCCTGATCAACGTCAAACAATACGACGACGAACTGCGCGAACAGCATGGCGTGGAATGGGTGAGCATAGACAATATTCCCCCACTCTATTCTGACCATAAAATAATGGTGGAGAAGGCACGTCGCATCATGAAAGAAAAGATTCGCACCGCACCAATTGGCTTCACGCTGTTACCGAGTCTCTTCACCCTTACCCAACTTCAACATCTGTATGAAGCTGTCAACGGCGAGGAACTCGACAAGCGCAATTTCCGTAAGCGCGTGAAGGAAATGGACTTCATCGAGAAGACAGAACTGATAGATAAGACCAGTTCACGTCGTGGCGCCTATCTCTACCGTTTCAACAAGAAAGCGTACAACGAAGATCCTAATTTCAAACTATAGGATTGCTGTGCCACACGGCACAGTTATCCTTGTCTAATTTATAAATCTAAACATCATGTTAGAAGAACTGAAAGAAAAAGTATTCCAAGCCAATCTCGACCTTGTGAAACACAATCTCGTGATTTTCACGTGGGGCAACGTTTCTGCCATCGACCGCGAAAAGGGATTGGTAGTCATCAAGCCCTCTGGAGTCAGCTATGACACCATGAAGGTATCCGATATGGTTGTTGTAGATCTCCACAGCGGCAAAGTAGTGGAAGGTGACCTCAACCCCTCATCCGACACTCCTACCCATTTGGTACTCTACCGTGCCTTCCCTGAAATCGGAGGTGTAGTCCATACCCACTCTACCTATGCCACCGCTTGGGCACAGGCAGGACGCGACATTCCCAATATCGGTACTACCCATGCCGACTATTTCCACGATGATATTCCGTGTACTGCCGATATGACAGCCGACCAGATGGCAGAATACGAATACCATACTGGTGTTGTCATCGTCAACCGCATCTCTTCTGGTAATATCAATCCCGTCCACACCCCTGGTGTCTTGGTCAAGAACCATGGCCCTTTCTCTTGGGGTAAAGATGCCGACCAGGCAGTCTATAACGCCGTAGTGATGGAACAAGTGGCAAAAATGGCATTCATCTCTCTGTCGGTCAATCCCGACACCACGATGAATCCCCTGCTCGTTGAAAAGCATTTCTCACGCAAGCATGGTCCCAATGCCTACTATGGCCAGAAGAAGAAACAATAGATTTCATACTTCAACAATTCATGGATTCCATCCTTCATTAACAAAATAGTAGAAAAATGACAAATAATGCAAAACAAACAATAGAAAGCGGTAAGGCTGTACTCGGCATCGAGTTTGGTTCTACCCGCATCAAGGCTGTTCTCATCGATGAGAACCACCACCCCATAGCACAAGGTGCTCACGAATGGGAGAACCAGCTCGTTGACGGTCTGTGGACCTACAGCATCGACGCCATTTGGAAAGGTCTTCAAGACTGCTATGCAGACCTCCGTGCCAATGTACGCAAGGAATATGATGTCGAATTGGAAACGCTGGCAAGCCTTGGCTTTAGCGCCATGATGCACGGCTATATGGCATTCAACCAAGACGAGCAGATACTCGTGCCCTTCCGTACTTGGCGCAATACCAATACGCAGAAGGCTGCTGCCGAACTTTCAAAACTGTTTCAATACAACATTCCCTTGCGCTGGAGCATCAGCCACCTTTACCAATGTATTCTCGATGGAGAGGCACATGTGAAAGACATCAAATATCTGACCACTTTGGCAGGATATGTTCATTGGCAGCTGACTGGCGAATTTGTACTCGGCATCGGCGACGCTTCAGGTATGATTCCCGTTGATCCCAACACCAAGACCTACGACGCAACCATGGTTGACAAGTTCAACACCCTCGTTGCCTCTAAGCACTATCCCTGGCAATTACTTGACATCCTCCCCACCACGCTGAATGCAGGAGAAAAGGCTGGTTGCCTGACGGAGAAAGGTGCCAGTCTGCTCGATGTATCGGGTCATCTGAAGGCCGGATGCCCCTTATGTCCTCCTGAGGGCGATGCTGGCACAGGCATGGTAGCCACCAATGCTGTCAAGCAACGCACAGGAAACGTAAGTGCAGGCACCTCGTCGTTCTCTATGATTGTATTGGAGAAAGAACTCTCCAAACCCTACGAGATGATCGACATGGTGACCACTCCTGATGGTTCTCTCGTCGCCATGGTTCATTGCAACAACTGCACCAGCGACCTCAACGCATGGGTCAATATTTTCAAGGAGTACCAGCAGTTGCTCGGCGTACCTGTTGATATGAATGAGGTATTCGGTAAACTCTATAACCACGCTATGACAGGCGATGCTGACTGTGGCGGACTTGTAGCCTACAACTATTTCTCAGGCGAACCGGTAACCGGACTGGCTGAAGGTCGCCCCCTCTTTGTGCGCTCTGCCAACGACCATTTCTCATTAGCCAATTTCATGCGTGCCAACCTCTATGCCTCTGTTGCAGTATTGAAAATCGGTAACGACATCCTTTTCAACGACGAACACGTGAAGGTAGATCGTATCACCGGACACGGTGGACTTTTCAAGACCGAAGGTGTTGGGCAACGCGTATTGGCAGCAGCCATCAATTCTCCCATCTCTGTCATGAAGACTGCAGGTGAAGGCGGAGCATGGGGTATTGCCCTTTTGGCAGACTACCTGGTCAACAACGACAAGCAACAGACCCTTGCCGACTATCTCGAGCACAAGGTATTCAACGGCAATACAGGTACAGAGATTGCTCCTGACGCTCATGACGTGGCAGGATTCAATGCCTATATTGAAAACTACAAGAGCGGTCTCGCCATAGAACAGGCTGCCACAGCAAACAAAAAATAAATCCAATACAAATTTAAAATACAATACTAATTATGCATTACAATTATTTCCTATCAGCAGCCTTTGCCCTATGCGCTTCTCAGGTTTCTGCAGAAAGCATCAAGGCAACACTCAAAACCGACCAAGGTAAGAACACCATCAACCGTGAGATCTACGGACAGTTTGCCGAACATCTCGGATCTTGCATCTATGGTGGTCTCTGGGTGGGCGAGAACTCTCCCATCCCCAATATCAACGGCTACCGAAAAGACGTGTTTGAAGCACTCAAAGACTTGAACGTTCCTGTACTCCGTTGGCCTGGTGGATGCTTTGCCGACGACTACCATTGGATGGACGGTATCGGTCCTCGCGACAAGCGTCCTTCGCTGCGCAACAACACTTGGGGCGGAACGATTGAAGACAACTCTTTTGGCACACACGAATTTCTGAACCTCTGTGAAATGCTGGGTTGCGAACCCTACGTCAGCGGTAACGTTGGAAGCGGAACAGTCAAGGAGATGGCACAATGGGTGGAGTATATGACCAGCAACGAAGATACTCCGATGGCACGTCTGCGTCGCCAGAACGGTCGCGACAAGGCTTGGCACGTGAAGTATTTCGGTATCGGCAACGAGGCATGGGGCTGTGGTGGCAACATGACACCAGAATACTACTCAGACGAATTCCGTAAATTCAATACCTACCTGCGCGACCAACCAGGCAACCACCTCTACCGCATCGGAAGTGGTGCTTCCGACAGCGACTACAAATGGACCAGCGTATTGATGGATCGCATCGGCGAACGCATGAACGGCGTATCGCTCCACTACTATACCGCGGCAGGTTGGAATGGTTCGAAGGGTTCTGCTATCAAGTTCGACAACGACCAGTACTACTGGGCACTCGGCAAATGTCTGGAGATAGAAGAGGTCATCAAGAAGCACAAAGCTATCATGGATGAGAAAGACCCCAACCATAGAGTAGATCTTGTGGTTGACGAATGGGGCACCTGGTGGGACGAAGAACCTGGTACCATCGCCGGTCACCTCTATCAGCAGAATGCCCTGCGCGACGCTTTTGTGGCTTCTCTCTCCCTCGACGTTTTCCATCGTCATACCGACCGTGTGAAGATGGCGAATATCGCACAGGTTGTCAACGTACTGCAATCCATGATTCTTACCGACCAAGAAGGCACAGGCCACATGGTACTCACCCCAACCTACTATGTTTTCAAGATGTACGCTCCTTTCCAGGATGCCACCTATCTACCCATGACAATAGCCTGCGACACCATGAAGGTGCGCCACGAGTATTTCACCCCTATGGATGCTCAGAAGGCTAATGGCTATCGCAACCTGCCCTTGCTGTCCTATTCTGCAGCCAAGACCAAGGATGGTCAGATTGTCATTGCCCTTACCAATGTCAGCCTTGACAAAGAACAGGCGATCGACATCGACCTCGAAGGTACAAATGCCAAGAGCGTCAACGGACAGATTCTTACCGCTAAAAACGTAGCAGACTTCAACGATTTCGATCACCCCGACCGCGTAAAAGTTGCCGATTTCAAGCAAGCCAAACTCAAGAAAAACGTGCTCTCGGTGAAGATTCCTGCTAAGAGTTTGGTAGTAATGACCTTGAAATAAGCGACATTAAAGGACTTTATTTAGGAAATTCACAAAAAAAGCAATACACAAAGTAATCTTTTCGGATTTTTTCTGTATATTTGCATGTGATATTACAACAAAACTAACGTTATCAAAATAAAACATTGATTATGAACGACAACAAAATCATGAACAAGGCTGCAGATAATATTCGTATTCTCGCAGCTTCAATGGTAGAGAAAGCCAAGTCTGGACACCCCGGAGGAGCTATGGGTGGTGCCGATTTCATCAACACCCTCTATAGCGAATTCCTCGTATATGATCCAGAGCATCCTGAGTGGGAAGGACGCGACCGTTTCTTCCTCGACCCAGGTCACATGGCTCCTATGCTTTACTCACAGCTCGCCCTCATCGGCAAGTTCACCCTTGAAGACCTTAAAAACCTCCGTCAATGGGGTTCCGTAACTCCTGGTCACCCTGAGCGCGAAATCGCCCGTGGTATCGAGAATACCTCTGGACCTCTCGGACAAGGCCATTGCTTTGCCGTAGGTGCTGCCATTGCTGCCAAGTTCCTCAAGGCACGCATGGGCGACGTGATGGGACAGACCATCTATGCCTACATCTCTGACGGTGGTGTACAGGAGGAAATCTCACAGGGCGCAGGACGTATTGCCGGAACATTAGGACTCGACAACCTCATCATGTTCTATGATGCCAACGATATCCAACTCTCCACCAAGACAGAAGTGGTGACCAATGAGGATACCGCCAAGAAATACGAAGCATGGGGATGGTACGTACAGAAGATCAATGGTAACGACGTTGACCAGATTCGCGAAGCCATCAAGAATGCTCAGAAGGAAACCGATCGTCCAAGCCTGATCATCGGCCATTGTGTCATGGGTAAGGGCGCTCGCAAGGCTGACAACAGCAGCTACGAATGCAACTGTGCTACCCACGGCGCTCCACTCGGCGGCGATGCTTACGTCAACACGATGAAGAACCTTGGTGCTGATCCTGAGAATCCATTCCAGATCTTCCCAGAAGTGAAAGAGATGTACGCTAAACGCGCAGAAGAACTTAAGAAAATTGTGGCAGAGCGTTACGCACAGAAAGCTGCATGGGCAAAGGAGAATCCTGAAAAGGCTCAACTCCTGGAAGAGTGGTTCAGCGGTAAAGCTCCCAAGATTGACTGGAGTCTCGTACAGCAGAAGGCAGGTGCAGCTACACGTGGTGCAAGCGCTACCGTACTCGGTGTATTAGCAGAACAGGTGCCCAACATGATCTGCGCCTCTGCCGACCTTTCAAACTCAGATAAGACCGATGGATTCCTCAAGAAGACCCACGACATCGTACGTGGCGATTTCAGCGGTGCCTTCTTCCAGGCTGGTGTTGCAGAGCTCACCATGGCATGCTGCTGCATCGGTATGGCTCTCCACGGAGGTGTAATCCCTGCATGCGGCACATTCTTTGTATTCTCCGACTATATGAAACCTGCCGTACGTATGGCAGCCCTCATGGAACTCCCCGTGAAATTCATCTGGACCCACGATGCCTTCCGTGTAGGTGAAGACGGACCTACCCATGAGCCCGTAGAGCAAGAGGCACAGATTCGCCTGATGGAGAAACTCAAGAACCACCACGGCAAGAACTCCGTACTCGTTGTACGTCCTGCCGATGCAGAAGAGACCACCGTATGCTGGCGCATGGCGATGGAGAATACCGATACTCCTACCGCCCTAATCTTCTCACGTCAGAATATCGACATGCTGCCCGCAGGCAACGACTACAGCCAGGCCACCAAGGGTGCTTATGTAGTAGCAGGTAGCGACGAAGACTACGATGTCATCCTGCTCGCTTCTGGTTCTGAGGTATCTACCCTTGAGGCAGGTGCTGACCTGTTGCGCAAAGACGGCGTGAAGGTTCGCGTAGTCAGCGTACCTTCAGAAGGTCTGTTCCGCAGCCAGCCTAAGGAGTATCAGGAGAGCGTTCTCCCCGCAGGCAAGAAGAAGTTTGGTATGACCGCAGGGCTTCCCGTCACCCTCGAAGGTCTCGTAGGAGCCGACGGTACTGTATGGGGGCTCAACAGCTTCGGATTCTCTGCTCCCTACAAGGTGCTCGACGAGAAACTCGGTTATACTGGCGAAAACGTCTATAAGCAGGTGAAGGCCCTGTTGGCATAAACAATCTCAAAACACAATTAATATGGAAGTAAAGACAGTTGGCGTGGCATGCGACCACGCAGGATTCGCTCTCAAGAAGTATGTGCTTCAGTATCTTGAAGAGCATGGTTATGCCTATAAGGACTACGGCACATGGAGTGACGCCTCCGTCGATTATCCCGACTTCGGTCATGCTTTGGCAGAAGGCATCGAGAGTGGCGAGGTATATCCAGGTATAGGCATCTGCGGTTCAGGCGAAGGTATTGCCATGACCCTCAACAAGCATCAGGGTGTTCGTGCCGGACTGGCTTGGATTCCTGAGATTTCCCACCTCATCCGTCAGCACAACGATGCCAACGTCCTGGTCATGCCAGGTCGTTTCATCGACAACAAGATGGCGGAGAAGATTATGGACGAATTCTTCAAAACCACTTTTGAAGGCGGTCGCCATCAGAAGCGTGTTGACAAGATTCCCGTAACTCGCTAAACCGGTAACGGGAGGTATCCCCCTCCCCGTCTCCCACATAGATTCCCGACCCACCATCATAGGTGCGGTCGGGATTTTTTGTATTCCCTCCGAAAAGGTTGCACCTTACACAGAATAAACCATTAAACTTCTGTAATCATAACGACAAACAAATCTCCAACAGAATGGGCACAGACACTTGATGATGAAGTAATAGCATCTGCATTGTTGGATCGTTGACTGTATAAATGTGAAGTGATAAACTTAAAGGGAAGCTGTTATAGAATGGAGAACAGATAGACAATTTTCGATAAAAACAGTAAAAATAATAAAAAACAAACTGGTGGGTTAACTTTACGAAAAATTGGTGGGTTTAAATTTGCTTATTACAATGGAGCAGTGAGAGCAGAGAATAAACCAAAAATTATTCTTTGCCGAATGAGACAAAAACAACCTATGACGTAAATCTTACGCTAGAATCTTTAGAATAATCTTTAACTAGAATCACAGATCATAAATCAGAAATAAAAGTCCGCGGTATCTGTGGGATGTTAAAAAGGGAGGGTACATGAGAGGTACATAAAGAAAATGTGTGTTCTCTTTGCTTTCGCTGCTTCAAAATTTGGATATTAAAAGTCTATATCGTATCTTTGCAAGCGAATTAAGAAAAACGAAAAAAGAAAGATATGAAAGATTCTTCAACGAAAAAAGCATTAAATCTGAAAGCACTTACTAAGAGTTCGGTATGGGACGTGCAGGAAAACGACATCTTCCGCATTTTGGACGGCGGCAGTAAAGACCCCGACTTCAAGGAAAATATCCGTCGCTACACAGACATCATACGCTCTGCATTCAATGTAGAAGAAATAAAGAAAGACTCTCCTGCTATTCGCGCTGCCTACGAGAAACAAGGATATAAGGTTGGAGCATTCTCTATCGATGAGAATGCAAAAATGATTATTGCCATCCGTAAACGCCCTATTATGCGCGTTACTGACCTGACCTACGAAAATATCCGCCACATTACTGCTTCCAAACTTATGGAGGTGCTGGAACGTAATTTCGGAGGTGGATGGGACTCACTGTCACAGTCTATCCAAGACATCATAGAAAGCGGTTTTGAAATCTCTACCACTACCTTGCCCAAAGACAGACTCCATAAGAAAGGTGGTATGTATGAAAAGAAGGTCGCTGATGGCTTTGAGGTTCTTGAAGTAGAAAAAGGTACATGGGTTGAGGCGATCTTCGCAAAACTTAAACCAGAGACTGTTAAACCAAGAATGAAATTTGAAACTCACGACGAGGACGAAATCCCTGAAGACAATTACAACAGTCCTGACGAGGATGACGATTCGTTTAACGATGACGTGATGAACGAAGATAATTATCGTACCACTTTTGAGATTGAAAGTGATCCCGACGAAGAGGCGGAAAGTATTTCCGATTTCGGCGGAGAAGATTAAAAAGAAACGAATAGAACACCAAATAAAATGGTGGAAAAGGGCTTCAAATGATGAATTTGAGGCTTTTTTTATGTTTTTTCAAAAAAAAACTCAAAAAAGTTTGGTAAAAAAAAAAAAACGTCGTACCTTTGCAACCGCAAACAAGAAAACAACGCGCTTGTAGCTCAGTTGGTAGAGCACCTGACTCTTAATCAGGGTGTCCAGGGTTCGAACCCCTGCAGGCGTACAAAGAGAGAAAAATATTATTTTTCTCTCTTTTTTTTTGTATCTCACCTACCCGATTAATGGCCCACACGGATTACGGCTCACCCGATAAACCGGCTCAATAGATTTTTCATAGGGGTAAATGAGTATGATTCATATGAAATGCTTACCTTTGCATCATGGAAGACAAAGGTTTGCTAATGTTGGCACGTATGGTGCTGCCCAAGGAAGTGCTTGACCA